>NZ_JBWKYF010000003.1:76799-165984 GCF_059423605.1 Variovorax sp. GW460-12-1-14-LB1 | reverse complement strand
CTGCATCCCCGCCCCCGCCGCCAGCAACCCCAACGCCAGCGACGCAGCCCCGATCCGCGTGAGCGTCGGCGTCAACCAGCCAGGCACCGTGAGCCCCAGCACATTGGCCAGCAGCCCCGCCAGCGTCGCCACGATCAGCGGATTGCGCACCAGCTGCCGCACGAAGCCCGTCTGCGCGTGCCGCGTCATCGGCCACACGGCGGCGATGTTGAACATCGGCACGCACACGCCGATCAGCACCGCGATCAGCAGCAGGCCCTCGGGCCCGGCCAGCCGCTCGGCCAGCGCCAGGCAGATGAAGGAGTTGAAGCGGAACGCGATCTGTGCGCTCGCGGCGTGGTCGTGCCGGTCGATGTGCGTGCGCAGGCCCGGCACGAAGGGCAGGGCGTAGGCCATCGCGATGCCGGCCAGCCCGACGCCCACGCCCGCGGTCAGCAGGCTCGAGGTCGCACCGAAGTCGAGCGGGCTGCGCACGATCGAATGGAACAGCAGGACGGGAAATAGAAAGTAATACACCAGGCTCTCGACCTGGTCCCACACGCGGCGGTCGAGCGCGGTGTAGCGGCACAGGAGCCAGCCGATGGCGATGAGGGAGAAATCGGGGAAGAGCAGCTGCGCGTAGTTCACCGCTTCGAGCATAAACCGGCACAACCGTGGGTATTCCACAGCATGACGGAAAGCCCCGACCCGCTAGCATCCGGGCTTCGCTTTTTTCCGGCCGCCCCGGCCGGTTCCGTCAAGTCAAGGAGTTATCGATGCAACGTCGTCAATGGAGCGCGTTCGTGGGCGCTGCCGCGCTGGTCACAGTGGCAGGCCAGAGTTTCGCGCAGGGCTATCCCACCAAGCCGGTCGAACTGAGCGTGCCGTTCGCACCCGGCGGCACGACGGACATCGTGGCGCGCGTGATCGCCGACCCGCTGGGCAAGGTATTGGGCCAGCCCGTGGTGGTGATCAACCGCGCCGGTGGCGGCGGCATCGTGGGTGCGGCCGAAACCGCGCGCGCGCCGGCCGACGGCTACAAGCTGGGCGTGGCCACGGTGTCGAGCACCGCCGCCAACCCGGCCATCAACCCGAAGACGCCGTACGACCCGATCACCGACTTCACGCCGATCATCAACATCGCGGCCACGCCGAACGTGATCGCGGTGAACCCGAGTTTCCCGGCCAAGAACTACGCCGAGTTCGTGGCCGAGCTGAAGAAGAACCCGGGCAAGTATTCGTACGCCTCGTCGGGCACGGGCGGCATCGGCCACCTGCTGATGGAGCTGTACAAGAGCCTGACCACCACCTTCGTCACGCACATCCCGTACCGCGGCGCGGGCCCGGCGCTGAACGACGTGGTGGCCGGCCAGGTGCCGATCATCTTCGACAACCTGCCCTCGGCCATGCCCTTCATCCAGAGCGGCCGCCTGGTGCCGATCGTGGTGTCGGCGCCGACGCGCGTGGCCGGCCTGCCGAACGTGCCGACCTTCAAGGAAGTCGGCCTGGAGCCGGTCAACCGCATGGCCTACTACGGCATCCTCGGCCCCAAGGGCCTGCCGAAGGAAGTGGTCGACAAGATCAACGCGGGCGTGAAGAAGGCGGTGGAAGATCCGGCCGTGAAGAAGCGCATCGAAGACACCGGCTCGCTGATCGTGGCCAACTCGCCCGACCAGTTCGCCGCGCAGATCAAGGCCGAGTTCGACGTGTACAAGCAGGTCGTGAAGAAGCAGAACCTCAAGCTCGACTGAGCCTCTTCGCTTCCCCCGAAAGCCGCCCGCGTTCCGGGCGGCTTTTTCTTTTGTTATCTTGCATCGCATGACCGAGGCCACCGCCGCTCCCCCCACCGCCGACATCGACACCTTCATCGACGCCCTCTGGCTCGAGGACGGGCTGTCGAAGAACACGCTGGCCGCCTACCGCCGCGACCTCGCGCTGTTAGCGCAGTGGTTGCGCGAACAGCGGGGCGGCATGGGGCTCGACGCCGCGCGTGAGACCGACCTGCAGGCCTACATGGGCGTGCGCCTGTCCACCAAGGGCAAGGCGACTTCGGCGAATCGCCGGCTCACGGTGTTCAAACGCTACTACCGCTGGGCGCTGCGCGAGCGCCGCATCACGGCCGACCCGAGCATCCGCCTCATGCCCGCGCGCCAGATGCCGCGCGCGATCAAGACGCTGTCCGAGAAGCAGGTCGACGACCTGCTGGCCGCGCCCGATGTCGAGAGCCCGCTCGGCCTGCGCGACCGCGCGATGCTGGAGCTGATGTACGCGAGCGGCCTGCGCGTGAGCGAGCTGGTGGCGCTGAAGGCGATCGACATGAGCCTGAACGACGGCGTGCTGCGCGTGCTCGGCAAGGGCAACAAGGAACGCCTCGTGCCCTTCGGCGGCGAGGCGCGGCGCTGGATCGAACGCTACCTCGACGAGTCGCGCCCCGTGATCCTCGACGGCCAGCAGACGCCCGACCTGTTCGTGACCGCACGCGGTGCGGGCATGACGCGCGTGATGTTCTGGGTCATCGTGAAGAAGCAGGCCGCGGCGGCCGGCATCCACGTGCCGCTGTCGCCGCACACGCTGCGCCATGCGTTCGCGACACACCTGCTGAACCATGGCGTCGACCTGCGCGCGGTGCAGTTGCTGCTGGGCCATGCCGACATCTCGACCACCACCATCTACACGCACGTGGCGCGCGAGCGCCTGAAGCAGCTGCACGCGGCGCACCATCCGCGCGGCTGACGCAGCCTTCGTTCTCAGCTCTTGCGCTTGCGCGCCTCGATGGCCGGCACCAGCGTGTCGTAGAAGGCGCTCACCATGCGCATCTCGCGCCGCTCGGCCAGGCACAGCACGTGGGCGTAGGTGAAAATTTCGGTGTCGCTGAAGCCGACCATGTGCAGGTTGGGCCCCGGCACGAACTCCACGCCCGACACGGCCGCGATGCCCAGGCCTTGCGCCACGGCTTCGCGGATCACTTCGCGGCTGCTGATCTCCATCACCACGTCGACCTCGACTTTGGCCTTGGTCAGTGCCAGCTCGAGCGCCTTGCGCGTGGTCGATCCTTGTTCGCGCAGGATGAGCCGTTCGCCCTGCAGCTCCGCGAGCCGGATGTTGCGCCGCTTCGCGAAGCGGTGCGTGGAGGGAACGAACATCACGACCGGGTGCTGGCTGAAGGGCACCGACAGAAAGCGGTCGTCGCGCACCAGCTGCGCGAGCACACCCACGTCGGCGCTGTAGTCGAGCAGGCGGTCGAGCACGTCCTGTGAATTGCCGGTGCTCACCGTGACCTTCACGTCGGGGTAGCGCAGGCTGAAGTCGACCAGCATCTTGGTCACGTGGTACGGGCCCACGGCCGCCACGCGCAGGTGGCCGGTGCGCAGCTTGCCGGCGTCGCCGAGCAGCGCCACTGCATCGCCTTCGAGGCTGAAGATCTGCTGCGCGAGTTGCATGAGCTGCTCGCCGATCTCGGTGAGCTGCACGCGCCGGCCGCGCCGGTGAAAGAGCTCGACCTGGTAGGCCTCTTCGAGAAAACGCACCTGCGTGGTGATGGTGGGCTGGCTCACATGCAGGTGCTCGGCGGCCCGCGTGAAGCTGCCTTCGCGGGCCACGGCATAGAAGGAACGCAGCTGGGTGAGGCGCATCGCGGGAGCCTTTCTGATCTATAGGTTCAGTATATAGATCATCGAAAAAATTTGAATTTGATCGATATGAGTACCAGTGATGTACTCGCGCTCAAGACGGACCAGGCCTCGACAGAAACACGCCGGACGTCCCGAATCCTCACGTTGTCATGACCATGACATGCACGACTGGAAGACTCGAGACGGGTACTTTTGCCCTTCGAAACGACCTGAGGATTCCATGCAACGCAGACCACCGGAGACAACCATGATGAAGCGTAGAAAGCTGCTGCTCGGCACTGCCGCCGTGACAGCGTCCGCCTTCGTGCCGATGGCACGGGCACAGCAGGTTCTCACTGTCGGGCTGATTCCTTCCGAGGACTCGCGCGCCATGATTGCCAACAGCCAGGCCATGATGGACATGCTGTCCAAGGCCCTCGGTTTCGCGGTCAAGCCCTTCGTGGCGGCCGACTACAACGGCGTGATCGAAGCGCTGCGTTCCAAGCGGCTCGACGTGGCCTACCTCGGCCCCTTCTCGTATGTGCTGGGCACCACGGTGGCCGACATCGAGGCCTTCGCGGTGGCCGAGACCAAGAAGGCCGGGCGCACCTCGTACCACAGCCAGATCGTGACCCACAAGGACACCGGCATCAAGACGGTGGCCGACCTCAAGGGCAAGACCTTCGCCTTCGTCGATCCGAGCTCCACCTCGGGCCATCTGTTTCCCAAGGCCGGCCTGCTGAAGGCGGGCTTCAACCCCGACAAGGATTTCGGCCGCGTGATCTTCTCGGGCTCGCACGACTCGAGCGCGATCGCGGTGCAGAACAAGAAGGTCGATGCCGCGGCCATTGCCGACCGCATCCTCGATGCCGCCGTGTCCAAGGGCCTGGTCAAGCGCGAAGACCTGGTCGAGGTCTGGAAGTCGGACCCGATCCCCGAGTCGCCCACCGTGTGGCGCAAGGACCTGCCCGCCGACCTGAAGACGCGCGTGCAGGCCGCCTTCCTGCAGGTGAAGGACATCCCCTGGTCCGACCAGGGCCTGCTCAACGGTTTCCATCCGACCAACGACGCGGCCTACAACATCATCCGCGACACGGCGAAGGTGCTGAACCTCGACCTGAGGAAGATGAAATGATCGAAATCCGCGGGCTGTGCAAGCGCTACGGCGACTTCACCGCGCTTCACCGTGTCGACCTCACGGTGGCCAAGGGTGAGTTCGTCGTCATCCTCGGCGCGTCGGGTGCGGGCAAGTCGACGCTGCTGCGTTGCATCAACCACCTGGCCGAGCCGAGCGAAGGCGAGATCCACGTCGACGGCGAGCGCTCGCGCGGTGACCGCGCCGGGCTGCGCAAGGTGCGCCGCGACGTGGCGATGATCTTCCAGCACTACAACGTGGTGCCGCGCCTGTCGGTGCTCAAGAACGTGCTGACGGGGCGGCTGGGTTCGATGCCCGCGCTCCTGTCGTGGTTCCAGGTGTTCCCCGCGAAGGACATCGCCATCGCCCGCGAATGCCTGCGCCGCGTCGAGCTCGACCCCAAGGCCGACCTGCGCACCGACACGCTCTCGGGCGGGCAGAAGCAGCGCGTGGGCATTGCACGCGCGCTGGCGCAAAAGCCCAAGGTGATCCTGGCCGACGAGCCCGTGGCCAGCCTCGACCCGAAGACCTCGCGCAAGGTGCTCAACTACCTGAAGCAGGCCAGCCGGCAGGACGGCATCACGGTGATCTGCAACCTCCATCAGGTCGACTACGCGCGCGAGTTCGCGCAGCGCGTGATCGGCGTGGCGGCCGGACGCATCGTGTTCGAAGGCCGGCCCGACGAACTGACCGACGAGGTGCTGCACCTCATCTATCCGGGCGGCGTGGAAGAGGGCACCGACGCCGCCACTGCGGGCGCAGAGCCTGACACCGCAACGCCGAGCGTCCCCGCTGCGGCCCTTCATGCGGCGCCGGTGCGCACCGCCCCGCAACTCGCCATGGAGCAATCATGATCGCCCTCGGACGCTACAACCTGCTGATCGCCAAGAGCGCCGGCAACCCCGGCTGGTGGAAGTACGCCGTGGCCGTGCTCGCCGGCATCGGCGTGCTCTGGTGGGCGGCCATCGGCAGCCAGGTGAGCTTCAGCGAACTCGGCAAGGGCATGCCCTGGATCGCCGACTTCCTCGGACGCATGCTGCCGCCCAACTGGGAGTTCATGGGTAAGCTCGTGAAGCCGGCCATCGAGACCGTGCAGATCGCGCTGTGGGGCACGCTGCTGGCGGTGATCCTCGCGGTGCCGCTGTGCTTCTTTGCGGCGCGCAACATCTCGCCGAACGTCGCCGTGTTCCACGCGATGCGGCAGGTGCTGAACATCACGCGCGGCATCAACGAGATCATCCTGGCGCTGATCTTCGTGGCGGCCGTCGGCCTCGGTCCGTTCCCCGGCGTGCTGGCACTGGCGCTGCATGGTGCGGGCATGCTCGGCAAGTTCTTCGCCGAGTCGATCGAGGAGATCGACCAGGGCCCGATCGAGGCGCTGCGCGCCACCGGCGCGGGGCCGATCCAGACCATCATCTTCGGCGTCATTCCGCAGGTGGTCACCGCGTGGATCGGCGTGATCGTCTACCGCTTCGAGACCAACCTGCGCCAGGCCACCGTGCTGGGCATGGTGGGCGCGGGCGGCATCGGCTTCGAGCTCGTGGGCAGCATGAAGCTGTTCCAGTACCAGGACACGGCGACCTGCATCCTGGTGATCGTCGTGATGGTCATGACGGCCGACTACCTCTCGACCCGGCTGCGCGGCTGGATCCAGCAGGGCGCGCGCTGATGGCCCGCTCCCTCCCCGCGGCTCTTGCCGTCTCCTGAAGCCACTTTCCCATGAGCGCCAACTACCACAACCCCGTGCACAGCGTGTACGGGGCAGGGGCCCTGCTGTCCCTGCCGAAGCTGCTCGAAGGCCGGCGCGCCGCGCTGGTGACCTTTCCCGAGGCGCGCGTGCTGGGCCTGCTCGACCGGCTGGCGTCGGTGCTCGGCGACGCGCTGGCCTGCACCCTCGACCAGACGCGGCCCAACCCCGACGTGGCGGAACTGGCCGAAACCTACGAATGGTTCTGGCGCACGCATGCCGACGTGGAAGTGATCGTCGCGGTCGGCGGCGGCAGCGCCATCGACACCGCGAAGGCGCTGATGGTGGCCGACGACCACGGGCGCTTCGCGGACCTGGTGGCGGGCCTCGCGGGCGAGCGGCCCTTCGTCGCCACGCGCCACAAGACGCTCATCGCCGTGCCCACCACGGCCGGCACCGGCAGCGAGGTCACGCCCTGGGCCACCATCTGGGACCGCGAGCGTCAGAAGAAGTACTCGCTGCATTTGCCGCAGACCTGGCCGAGCCATGCGGTCATCGACCCCGAGCTGATGCTGTCGTTGCCGGCGGCGGTCACGCTGCAGAGCGGGCTCGATGCGCTGTCGCATGCGCTCGAAGCCATCTGGAACGTCAACGCCAATCCGCTGTCCGACACCTTCGCCGTGGCGGCCGTGCAGGACACGCTGGAGGTGCTGCCGCAGCTCATGGCGCGGCTGGACGACGTCGACCTGCGCGGGCGCATGGCACTGGCCGCACTGAAGGCGGGCATGGCGTTTTCCAACACCAAGACCGCGCTCGCGCATTCCATCTCGTACGAGATGACGTTGCGCTACGGCCTGCCGCACGGCATCGCCTGTTCGTTCCCGCTGCCGATGGTGCTGGCGCGCGCCATCGGCCGCCGGCCCGACCGCGACGCGGTGCTGGCGCAGGCGCTGCGCATGCCGCTGGCCGACGCGCCGACGCAGCTCGCGGCCTTCATCGAATCGCTGGGCGTGAAGACGCGCTTCGCCGACTACGGCGTGGGCGAGGACGAGGCGCGCGAGATGCTGCGCCATGCGCAGGGCGGGGCGCGCGGGCGTAACTTCATCGGCAACGACGTGGAGGCGCAGGAAGCCTGAGCAGGTGCGAGCCGGAGGTCCGGCGATGTTTCAAAATGGATGCTCTTATTCAAGAGACATCGAGAGACATCCATGAACCTTCGCAGACTCTGCACCGGCCTCGCACTGGCCACGACCGCCGGCCTTGCCATCGCCCAGGGCTTTCCCACCGCCAAGCCCATCCGCCTGATCGTCGGCTACCCGCCCGGCGGCGGCATCGACTTCGCGGCGCGCACGGTGCAGGTGCCGCTGCAGGAAGCGCTCAAGCAGCAGCTGGTGGTCGACTACAAGCCGGGCGCGAGCGGCATGATCGCGGCCACCGAGCTCACGCGCCAGCCGGCCGACGGCTACACGCTGCTGCTGGCCAACACCGGCCCTTTCGCCATCGCGCCGTACCTGCAGAGCAAGCCGCCGTACGACCCGATCAAGCAGTTCACCTACATCGGCCAGATCAGCCAGGGCAGCTACATCGCGGTGACGCGGCCCGACCATCCGGCGAAGAACCTCAAGGAGTTCGTGGCGTGGGCCAAGGGCCAGCCCGGCAAGGTCAACTTCGCCTCGGGCGGCAACGGCACCTCGACGCACCTGAACGGCGAGCTCATGAACCAGGTGACGGGCCTGGACATGACGCACGTGCCGTACAAGGGCAGCGCGCCGGCCGTGCAGGACCTGCTCGGCGGGCAGACGCAGATCCTCATCGACGCGGGCAGCGTGCTGCTGCCGCAGGTGAAGGGCGGCAAGCTCAAGGCGCTGGCCGTGACCGGCCCGGTGCGTGACCCGCAACTGCCCGACGTGCCGACGGTGAAGGAGCTGGGCCTCGCAGGCATGGAGGCGGTCGGCTTCCAGGGCCTGGTCGGCCCCGCCAACATGCCCAAGGAGGTGGTCGATCGCCTGTCGGGTGAACTTGCGAAAGCACTGGCGACGCCCGAGATCAAGGCCAAGTTCGCGACGGCCGGTGCCGAGGTGCACCCGCTCGGCCCGGCGGCCTTTGCGGCTTTCGTCAAGGCGGACAATGAGAAGTGGTCCAAGCTGATCCGCGAGCGCAAGCTGCAGCTGGACTGACCGATCTTTCTTCTTCTCCTCGACGCATGCCTTTCATCGACACCATGAACTTCCTCGCCGCCTCCAAGCCTTCGCGCCGCACCACGACCCGGCTGCTCGCCGCCGCGGCGCTGTGCGCGGCCAGCGGCGCGCATGCGCAGGCCGTGCCGCGCACCGTGCGGCTCATCGTGGCCTACCCGGCGGGCGGCGTGAGCGACGTGGTCGCGCGCGCGCTCGGCGACCGGCTCGCCGTGCAGCTGGGCACCACGGTGATCGTCGACAACCGCGCGGGCGCGAGCGGCGCCATCGGCATGGACGCCGTGGCCAAGGCCGCGCCCGACGGCGCGACGCTGGGCTTCTCGGCCATCAGCCCGCTGGTGCTGAGCCCGCACCTGGGCAAGCTGCCGTTCGACCCGCTGAAGGACATCGTGCCGGTGGCCAGCGTGATGTATTCGCCCGTGCTGCTGGTGGCCACGCCGGCCAGCAAGGCGAAGGACTTTCGTGCGCTGATTGCCGAGGCCAAGGCGCAGCCCGGCGCGGTGCGCTGGGCCACGTCGGGGCCGGCCTCGCTCGGGCACATCGTGCTCGAGCAGGTGCGCGCGACGGCCGGCGTGGACATCACGCACGTGCCGTACAAGGGCGGCGGCCAGCAGCTCAACGATGCGCTGAGCGGGCAGTTCGAAATTTTGTCGACGAACGCCAGCCCGACGCTGTCGGCGCACATCCAGTCGGGCAAGCTGCGCCCGCTGGCGGCCGGCGCGCCCGCGCGGCTCGAGAGCCTGCCGCAGGTGCCCACGCTGGCCGAGCTGGGCTACAGCGCGGCCAACATCCATTCGCTGTTCGGCGTGTTCGCGCCCGCGGGCACGCCGGCGGCGCTGGTTGCGAAGTACAACGCCGAGATCAACAAGGCGCTCGCCAGCCCCGAGCTGCGCGCCAAGCTCACGGCCACCGACAACGTGCCGGCCCCGGGCACGCCGGCTGCCTTCGCCAAGGAAATCGCCAGCGAGTTCGAGAGCAACGGCCGCATCGTGAAGGCCGCGGGCATCAAGGCCGATTGACCCCGGCGCTTGCAGGGTGGTGTTTCCCTACCTTATAGTAGGTAGATGCACGACGCTTCCACCCTGGCCCCCGGCGGCACCCGCGATCAGATCCTCGCGGTGGCGCGCGGGCTCATCGAAACCCGTTCGTACCTGGGCTTCAGCTTCCAGGACGTGGCCAACGCGGTGGGCGTGCGCAAGGCGAGCCTCTACCACCACTTTCCCACCAAGGAAGCGCTGGGCATCGCGGTGATCCAGGGCGCCACGCAGGGCTTCAAGGACTGGGTGGCGGTGCGCGCACGCGAGCCCAAGGACGCGCTCGAATCCTATTTCCGCATGTACCGCAACACGCTGAAGGCCGGCGCGGGCCTGTGTCCGGCGGGTGCGCTGGCGCCGGGCTGGGACTGCATCAACGAAGACCTGCGCCAGGCCGTGCAGGCCTTGCGCAACACGCAGGTGATGTGGCTCACCGGCGTGCTCGGCGCGCTGGTGCCGGCGCAGGCGCAGAAAGACAACCCCGTGGCCTCGCTCGCGGCCTTCGTGTTCTCGTCGTGCCAGGGCGCGCTGCTCGCGTCGCGCATGACGGGCCGCGTCGAAGACTTCGACGACGCCATCGCCCAACTGCGGCGCGCGCTGCCGCTCGACTGACCGATCTGTTCCACCACGGGCACGCCGGGCGTGCCTTTTTTTGAACCCCGAAGCCTACCGATTGGAAGGTAGTTTTTCTCCAAGGAGTGTTCCCATGAAAGCCGTGATTTCCGCCTACGCCCGTTCCCCGTTCCACTTCGCGAAGAAGGGCGCGCTGGCCGGGGTGCGCCCCGACACGCTCGCCGCCGGCGTGGTGCAGGGCCTGCTGCAGCGCACCGACCTCGACCCGGCGCTGCTCGAAGACATCATCCTGGGCTGCGCCTACCCCGAGGCGTCGCAGGGCAACAACCTCGCGCGCATCGTCGGCCTGCTGGCCGGGCTGCCGCTCGAGGTGGGCGGCATGACGGTGAACCGCTTCTGCGGCTCGTCGATGCAGGCCGTGCACATCGCCGCCGCGCAGATCGAGGCGGGCATGGGCGACGCCTTCCTGTGCGTGGGCGTGGAGTCGATGACGATGGTGCCGCAGGGCGGCTTCAACTTCTCGCCCAGCCCCGAGCTGCTGGCGAACACTGACGCCTACATCTCGATGGGCGAGACCGCCGAGAACGTCGCGCAGCGCTGGCACGTGAGCCGCGCCGACCAGGAGGCGCTGGCCGTCGAGTCGCACCGCAAGGCGACCGAAGCGCGCGCGCAGGGCCGGTTGGCCGGCGAGATCGTGCCGGTGCGCCTGGCCTCCGGCGAGGTGATCGATGCCGACGGCTGCATCCGCCCCTCGACCTCGGCCGAGGCGCTGGCCAACCTCAAGCCCGCGTTCCGTCCCGACGGCGTGGTGACGGCCGGCACCTCGTCGCCGCTGACCGATGGTGCGGCTGTCGTGCTGGTCACCAGTGACGCCTTCGCCGCGAAGCACGGCCTGAAGCCGCTGGCGCGCATCCGCTCGTTCGCGACCGTGGGCGTTGACCCGGCCGTCATGGGCATCGGTCCGATTCCCGCCACGCGCAAGGCGCTCGCACGCGCGGGCCTGAACGTGGCCGACCTCGACGTGGTCGAGATCAACGAAGCCTTCTCGTCGCAGGCGCTGGCCTGCATCCGCGACCTCGGGCTCGACCCGGCCACCGTCAACCTCGACGGCGGCGGCCTGGCCATCGGCCACCCGCTGGGCGCCACCGGCGCGCGCATCACGGGCAAGGCGGCGGCGCTGCTGGCGCGCGAGAACGGCCGCTATGCGTTGGCCACGCAATGCATCGGCGGCGGGCAGGGCATCGCCACCATCCTCGAGCGCGTCTGATCGCCCGAGAATGACGGGCAACGCAACAAGGAGACTCCCATGGACAAGCTGTATCTCGAAGACCTGAAGGTCGGCGACCGTTTCCAGAGCGGCGAACACCTGCTCGACGCGGCGCAGATCAAGGCCTTCGCGCAGCAGTTCGACCCGCAGCCCTTCCACACCGACGAAGAGGCCGCCAAGAACACCTTCTTCGGCGGGCTGGCCGCGAGCGGCTGGCACACGGCGGCGCTCACGATGAAGCTGCTGGTCGACAGCGGCATCCCGCTGGCGGACGGCATCATCGGCTCGGGCGGCGAGCTGCAGTGGCCCAAGCCCACGCGGCCCGGCGACGTGCTGCATGTGGTGAGCGAGGTGGTCGACATCACGCCCTCGCGCTCCAAGCCCGGCCGCGCGATGGTCTCGATGCGCTGCCAGACGCGCAACCAGCGCGGCGAGGTGCTTCAATACTTCACGCCCAAGCTGGTGGTGCACAGCCGCACCGCGACGTCCTGAATCTCAGACGACGCGCAGGCCCAGTTCCTCGACCAGCGCGGCGGCCTGCCGGTGGGAGATGGTCGCGCCCTTGAACGGCGCAGCGTTGGCCAGCCGCAGGCCGCCCAGGTCCACGTCGCGCAGGTCGGCGCCTTCGAAGCGCGCGAGCTTCAGGTGCGCGTTGCGCAGGCTGCCGCCTTCGAAGATGGTCTCGCGGAAATCGCAGCCCGAGAGGTCGGCCTCCGACAGGTCGAGCTGCGCGAGCGTCTGCTTGCGAAACGACAGGCCGCGCAGGTGTGCGTCGACCAGCAGCGAATCCTTGAACACCACGCCCAGCGCCGACACCTCGCCGAAGTGCGCGCCCGTGAGCTTCACGCCCGTGAAGAGCGCCGAGGCCAGCTTGGCGCGCACCCATTGGGTGTTGTTCAGGTCGCAGTCCTGGAAGCGCGCGTTCGTGAGGTCGGCCAGGCCGAAGTCGGCCTGGCGCGCGCGGCAGCCGATCCAGCGCGTGTCCGCCAGCTGCGCGCGGTCGAAGGAAGTTTCAGCGAAGCTGCACAGCGTGAACTGCGCGCCGCGCAGGTCGAGGCGCGACAGGTCGGCCTCGTCGAAATGGCAGCGTTCGAAATGCGGCGGCGTGTCGCGGCCCTGCAGGCAAGCCTGCAGCTCGGTGCGTGACCAGGTCTGGTCGGAGATCACATCGGTCATTCGGGGCGGGAATCGGTCAGCGCGCGCAGCTCTGCGGGGCTGAAGCCCGCCCGGCCGCGTGCTTCGAGGTTGAAAGGCGGCTTGTGGCGCGGCGCGTCGTAGCGCGCCACCAGGGCCGGGTAGTTGGCTTCGGCGTCGAGCCCGGCGCGCTCGCACAGCCAGCGGTACCAGTGGTTGCCGATGGCCACGTGGCCCACTTCGTCGCGCAGGATGATGTCGAGGATTTCCACGGCACGCAGCGCATCGGGCGTGTTCACGCGCCTGAGCTTGGACTGGATCAGCGGCGTGGCGTCGAGCCCGCGCGCCTCGAGCGTGCGCGGCACCAGCGCCATGCGCGCGAGCACGTCGTCCTTGGTCTTCTCGCACATGTTCCACAGGCCGTCGTGGCCCGGAAAGTCGCCGTAGCGCCAGCCCATGGCCTGCAGGTGCGTGTGCAGCAGCGTGAAGTGCTGCGCCTCTTCGTCGGCCACGCGCAGCCAGTCGCGGTAGTAGGCCTCGGGCATGCCGTCGTAGCGCCACACGGCGTCCAGCGCGAGGTTGATCGCGTTGAACTCGATGTGGCAGATCGAATGGATCAGCGCGGCGCGGCCTTCGGGCGTGAAGGGCGAGCGCTTCTGCACGGCGGTGGCGGCCACGCGCAGCGGGCGCTCGGGGCGGCCCGGCACGCCGTCGTCGTCGCCGGGCGTGCGCAGGGGCTCGAGTGCTATGGAAACAGTAGCTGCCTGTGCAGCCGTGGCGCGCGTGGCGGCCACCTTGTCGTCGGGGTCTGTCAGGCGCAGCGCGGCCAGCGCGCTCAATCGGGGGTGCATCCCTACAATTCTAGTTTTGCCCCTCCGGAGACAACCACGATGGCGATTTACGAATTGGATGGCATTGCCCCGCGCCTTGGCGAAGGCGCATGGGTCGCGGACAGCGCCCAGGTCATGGGCAACGTCGAACTGGCAGAGAACGCGAGCGTCTGGTTCGGCGCCGTGCTGCGCGGCGACACCGAGGTGCTGACCATCGGGCGCAACAGCAACATCCAGGACCTGTCGGTGCTGCACGCCGACATCGGCTGCCCGCTGACCATCGGCGACAACGTGACGGTGGGGCACCAGGTGATGCTGCACGGCTGCACCATCGGCGACAACTCGCTGATCGGCATCCAGGCGGTGGTCTTGAATAACGCGAGGATCGGCCGCAATTCGATCGTTGGCGCCGGCAGCGTCGTGACCGAGGGCAAGGAGTTTCCCGACAATTCCCTCATCATCGGCTCGCCCGCCAAGGTGGTGCGCACGCTCGACGATGCCGCCGCCGCCAAGCTGCGCCAGAGTGCGGAGCACTACGTAGAAAACGCCCATCGCTTCGCGAAGGGCCTGAAAAAAATCGCCTGACCCGCGCAGGCACACAGAGAAAGATTCCGTTTTGAGCGAGCTGCACAAATTCCTGTTCGATGGCCTGCCGGTGCGCGGCATGATCGTGCGCCTGACGGATGCGTGGCAGGAGATCCTTGCGCGGCGCGCCTCCAACACCGCCACCGGCGCCTACCCGCCGCCCGTGGCCGAGCTGCTGGGCGAGATGACGGCCGCGGCCACGCTGATGCAGGCCAACATCAAGTTCAACGGCGCACTCATCCTGCAGATCTTCGGCGACGGCCCCGTGAAGGTGGCGGTGGCCGAGGCCAAGCCCGACTTGAGCCTGCGCGCCACTGCCAAGGTGATCGGCGACCTGCCGGCCGACGCGCACCTGCCCGACATGGTCAACGTGAACAACAAGGGCCGCTGCGCGATCACGCTCGACCCGAAAGACAAGCTCCCGGGCACCACGCCGTACCAGGGCGTCGTGCCGCTGTTCGGCGACGATGGCCAGAAGCTGGGCAAGCTCAGCGACGTGCTGCAGCACTACATGCTGCAAAGCGAACAGCTCGACACCACGCTGGTGCTCGCCGCCGACGACAAGGTGGCGGCCGGCCTGCTGATCCAGCGCCTGCCCATCAAGGGCGAGGGCAACCTCGAAGGCACCTCGCAGCAGACGCACGATGAAGCGCACCAAGACCAGATCGGCCGCAACGAGGAATACAACCGCATCTCGATCCTCGCGTCGAGCCTCACGCGCGAGGAGCTGCTCACGCTCGACGTCGAGACCATCCTGCGCCGCCTGTTCTGGGAAGAGAAGCTGCTGCGCTTCGAACCGCAGGCTGGCCTTTTGGGCCCGCACTTCGCCTGCACCTGCGGCCGCGAGCGCGTGGCGCAGATGATCCGCGGGCTCGGCGTGGAAGAGGCCGAGGAAATCCTTGCCGAGCGCGGCGACATCGAGGTCGGCTGCGACTTCTGCGGCAAGCAGTACCGCTTCGACGCGGTCGACACCGCGCAGCTGTTCAAGCCGCTGGGCGACCAGCTGCCGGGCAGCCCGGTCGTCCAGTAGGCACGACGCGGTTCAAGCGGGCTGCGGCGGCTGCCGCAGCACCTTGACCATCGCGGCCAGGCGCTCGTTGCCCAGGCCCGCGCGCAGCGCGCGCTCGAACTGTCCCATCAGGAAATCCGGAAAGCCCGCATCGAGCTGCGCCTCGCGCGCCTGCTTCACGAACAGCCGGCCCGATCCCGCGCAGGTGGCCATCGAGCTCTCGGGCTCGCCGTACTGGCTGGCGTGGATGGCTTCGCCCTCGGCCTGGATCATTTCGCCGAGCACCGGTGAGATCGCGCCGATCATCTGCGCGAAGCTGTCCACCGGCAGCCCTTCGGCTTCGCAGATGCGCACGCCGTGAAAGAACCCGCTCATCGCTCCGAACATGCACGAGAGCGTGGCCAAGTCCCAGGCGGCCGCGTTGCCGATCGGCTCGCCCATGTGCTGGATGTTCCCGGCAATGGCTTCGAGCAGCGGCCGGCAGGCGGCGAGGGCGCGTGCCTCGCCGGAGATGAAGAGCGGCGTGTCGGGCCGGCCGATCTGCCCCGGCGTGGCGAGCAGGGCGCCGTCGAGATACGCCACGCCGCTGAGCGCGGCCCAGTCGTCGCGCGCGTCCTGCGGCGTGCCGGTGCTCAGCTGCACCAGCACCTTGCCGCGCAGTGCGTCGTGAACGCCGGGCGTGGCGAGGATGGCGCGCGACGCCGGGTAGTCGGCCACGCAGACCAGCACCACGGGGCTCGCCTGCACTGCGGCCAGGGCCGTCGGTGCGAGCACCGTGCCCTGGTTCAGGAGGGGCGTGGCGCGCTCGGCGGTGCGGTTCCACACCGTCAGCGTGAACTTCGATGATTGAAGGGCGCGCGCGAGGGCGATGCCCATGGGGCCGAGGCCGATGAGGGAAACGTCGGTCATGTTGTGAGGTCCTTGGTGAGAGATCGGATCAAGCGGCAGCCGGCGTCAGGCCCTGGCCCAGCCCGCCATCGACGGTGAGGCGTGCGCCCGTCGTGAAGGTCGCCTCGAAGGCGAAGAACAGCACCGCGCGCGCCACTTCGGCCGAGGTGCCGTGGCGCCGCATCGGCGTGATCTGGTCGCCCAGGCGCATGAACTCGGCGCGCTCCTCGGCGCTCGCGTCGGTCACGCCGAGCGTGGGCGTGTCGATGAAGCCGGGGCTCACCACGTTCACGCGGATGCCGCGCGTCACCAGCTCGGCCGCGAAGCCCGAGGCCATCGAGCGCAGCGCGGCCTTGGTGGCGCTGTACACGCTCATGCCATGCATGCCGCCTTCGTCTGCGATGGACGAGGTGAAGACGATCGCGCTGCCCGCTGGCATCAGCGGCGCCAGACGCTGTACGGTGAAGAATGGACCCTTGGTGTTGACGGCGAAGGCACGGTCGTAGCCGGCCTCGGTCACCTGCTCGAAGGGCTCGAGCGACGAGATGCCCGCGTTGATGTGCAGCAGGTCGATGCGGCCGAAGCGCTCGCGCACCGTGGCGGCGAGGGCGTCGATGTCGGCCAGCGAGGCCGTGTCGGATGCCAGCACATGGGCGCGCGGGCCGAGCACGCGGCGCGCGGCCTCCAGGTTATGCGGGTTGCGGCCGGTCACGAGCACGTCGGCGCCGCCGTCGAGCAGCGCCTGCGCGGTGGCCAGGCCCATGCCGAGGGTGCCGCCGGTGATGACGGCTTTCTTGCCTGCGTAAGGAGTGTGGGGTGTGGTGTTCATGGCCGTCGATGATCCGGATCGCACGGCTTGCGGTCGCGCACGTTCAGCCGTGGGGGAGCACAAACGGCCGACGGCATGCACGCCGCGCGCGGCCCATAATGTTTCGATGAGCGATACCGATCTGGACACCGATCTGCACGGGCACGGTGGTGCGGCGTCCGAGGTGGCGCTGTCGGCCGACAGCTTCGTCGCGCCGCCCGCCACCGACAGCCTGCGCGTCGACGTGCGCCAGACCCCCGGCGGCGTGGTCGGCTACGAGGCGCTGCCCGACCACCGTCTCAAGCTGCACGCGGGCGCGCCGGTGGCGGGCGCCTGCCAGTTCCACCGCTTTCTCTACACGCGCGGCGACCTCGACATCCTGCCGGCCGGCAGCACTGACATCTGGCATGAAGAGTCGCCGAGCACCTCGGTCGTGGTGCGCATGGCGCCCGCGCTGCTGGTGCGCACGGCCGACGAGATGGGCCTGCCGGCCGAGCGTGCGGTGCTCGGCGAACGCCACCAGTTCCGCGACCCGCAGATCGAGCACATCGCCTGGGCACTCGACGCCGAGCGCCGCGCGGGCTTTCCCAATGGCCGGCTCTACACCGACAGCCTGGGCACCGCGCTCGCGGTGCAGCTGATCGCGGCGGGCCCGCAGGTGGCGCCGTCGCCCGTGCAGGGGTTGACGCGGTTGCAGCTGAAACGCGTCACGGAGTTCATCGAGGCGCACCTGGACGGCGACCTGTCGCTGGCGGCGCTGGCCGAGGTCGCGGGCCTGAGCGCCTCGCACCTGAAGACGCAGTTCAAGCGCTCCACCGGCCAGGCGGTGCATGCCTACGTAGTGCACCGCCGCGTCGACCGCGCGCGCAGCCTGCTGCTGAACAGCGAGATGCCCGCGAGCCTCGTCGCGCTCGAGAGCGGCTTCTCGCACCAGAGCCACATGGCGCGCTGCATGCGCCGCGTGCTGGGCCTCACGCCCGGCGAGGTGCGGCGCGCGGCCTGAGCTCAGCGCGCTTCGTCGTCGAAGCCGCCGAATGCGATGTCGGGCGCGCTCGTGTTGTGCTTGGAGGGCAGGGTGCGGCCGAAGCGCACTTGCGTGGCGTTCAGCGTCTTCACCTCGGGCAGCGGCAGCGCCTGCTCGGCCGCCTGCGGCGAGGCCTGCCAGCGCACCTCGCTCATGTCGGCGTTGTCGGGCGTCACGTACATCGAACGCAGCACCGCGAAGGGCTGCTTGGCGCTCGCCGTGGGCTTGGAGAGCGTCACGTCGAGCGCGGTGCGGGTGCGGCTGATCTCGGTCACGCGCGCCACAGCGCTGCCGCCGTCGGTGAAGCGCAGGTGGATGGCCAGCGGTTTCGGTACGACGCGGATCGACGCGATGTTCACCACCGGCCGCCCGGCTTGAACGACCGGGCCGAGCAGGAACGACGAGCCGTACACACCGTCGCCGAAGCGCGCCTCGGGCAGCGGCTTGAGGCGCCAGTAGCCGTCGGACGGGTAGAGCACGATGGCTTCGAGCGCCTTGCCGTTTTCCTTCTTGAACACCTGCAGCAGGTGAAAGCCGCGGTCGTGGCGCGCGCCGACCTGCACCGGCACGCGCGCCGGACGCCAGAAGGTCGGCAGCGTCATGCCGACGATGCGCCACTGTGCGTTGTCGAGCAGCACGACGGTGCGCTTCTTGAAGCGGTGCGCCGGGTCGGTGGGGTGGGCGCCGCCGTCGAAATTGCAGCCCGAGAAATCGGGCGCGGTGACGTCGTTGCCGATGCTGCCGAGGTAGCTCGGCTGCAGCGCTTCGATGCGCAGGTGGCGGATGCCGTCGCCGCGCAGCACCATCGACACATTGTCTTCCTCGGCACAGGCCGTGGGGGTGGTGGCGTTCTCGACGGTGGCGGCCACGGGCGCTGCAGAAGCGGCGCCAGTGGTCAGCAGCAGGGCGAGGAAGGCGGCGGCAGGAGCGCGCGGGGCAAGGAGCGCAGCAATCGAAACGGGCATCGGGTCTCCGGTGAAGGGGAGAGGGCGCGTGAGCGCGCAAGAACCGGAAGGCTCAGGTGGGGTCGCGGCGCGCCATCAGGTCGCTGAAGAGCTTATGTTCGCATTCCGGGTCGGAACACTTCTCGCAAGGCCATGTCCATGAGGCGGGCTTGGCGTCGCGGCGGGTGCGCGTGCGGGCGCGGCCTTCGTTGCCGGCGATGGTGTTGATCGCATTCCATGCGTTCGCCAGCCGTTCGCCGCCGCTGCCATGCACCACGGCGTACGAGAGTCCGGCGCGCGTGAGCGCGGCGCGCACCAGCGTGTCGGTCGGCTGGCGCGCATGGGGGCCGTCGCGCATGTCGTCGGCCACCCAGGGCAGGTCGAGCGCGGTGAGCAGCGTGATGGCGTAGCGCCGCTGCGCAGCGAGGGCGCTGTCGTAGAGCGAGGTGTCGGCGAACAACTGCTCGCTGTAGACCGCCGTCATGAGCGCCGTGGTGTCGGCCACCACCACGCCCGTGGTGGCAGCCGCGTCGATTCGGCGCATCTGTTCGTCGGCGATGGCTTGTTGTTCGTCGGGGCGGGGCGTGCGGCCCTCGCGCTCGCACCATTCGCGCAGGTACTCGCCCACCAGCGTGACGGGCGTGCCGCGGTCCTGCAGGCGCTGTGCGATGGCGCGCGAGAGCTCGGTCTTGCCCGTGCTCTCGGCGCCCACGAGCGCGATGACGCAGCCGGTCGGCAGGTTCGGCGTCATGCCGGCACCGCCTTCGTCGTGGCCTTCGGCAGGCGTCGCTGCCATGCCAGGAAGCCGGCCACGCTGAGCACGGCGAACACCGCGTACAGCGCTGTCGTGAGCCACAGGCCCTTGTGGATGAACAGGCCCACGCTGACCACGTTCACGGCCAGCCAGATGAGCCAGTTCTCGATGAACTTGCGCCCGAGCAGGAACTGCCCGACCAGGCTCAGGCCGGTGACGAAGCCGTCCCACCAGGGCACGTCGGTGTTGGTGAAGCGACGCAGGAAGAGGGCGACCACGGGCCACGCAATGGCGCAGGCCACGAGGGCGTACGCGGTACCGCGCGGCGACAGCCGGCTGACCCGCAAGGCGCTGCCGTCGGCGCGGAAGCCGCGCAGCCATTGCGCCCAGCCCCACAGGGCGACGAAAGCGAAGAAAACTTGAAGGGCGGCGTCGCCGTAGATGCGCGCGTTGGCGAACACCACCACGTAGAGCAGCGAGCTGACGATCGCCAACGGCCAGCCCCAGTGGATCTCGCGCATGTTGCAGCCGACCATCGCGAGCGCAAGCACGGCGGCGACAAGTTCGAGCCAGGTGACGGGAGAACCCCACAGCGCAAAGGCGGAGGCCGAGAGAAGCTCTGGCATCGAGAAGCGGTGGCGAAGGAAAGGATCAGTGCGCGATCTGCACGAAGACTTCGTTCGGTTTGACCATGCCGAGTTCCGCGCGGGCGCGTTCCTCGACCATCTCGAGGCCGTCTTTCAGGTCATTGACTTCGGACGCGAGCCGCTCGTTGTTGAGGGCGGCCTTGGCGTTGGCGTCCTTCTGGTCGGCCAGCTGGGTCCTCAGCTGGGCGACCTCGCGCACGCTGCCGCGCCCGTTCCACAGCTGCCACTGCAGGATGACCAGCAGGAGCACCAGGATGAGAGGAGGGACGAAGCGCGCGCGCATGCAGGCTGCGAGGCGCTACTTGAGGTTGTAGAACGCGCCGCGGCCCGGGTAGACGGCGATGTCGCCGAGGTCTTCTTCGATGCGCAGCAGCTGGTTGTACTTGGCGATGCGGTCCGAACGCGACAGCGAACCGGTCTTGATCTGGCCGGCGTTGGTACCCACGGCGATGTCGGCGATGGTGCTGTCTTCGGTTTCGCCCGAACGGTGCGAAATGACGGCCGTGTAGCCCGCGCGCTTGGCCATCTCGATGGCGGCGAAGGTTTCGGTCAGCGTGCCGATCTGGTTGATCTTGATCAGGATAGAGTTGGCGATGCCCTTATCGATGCCTTCTTGCAGGATCTTGGTGTTGGTGACGAACAGGTCGTCGCCCACCAGCTGCACGCGCTTGCCCAGGCGCTCGGTCAGGTGCTTCCAGCCGTCCCAGTCGCCTTCGTGCATGCCGTCTTCGATGCTGATGATCGGGTACTTGTCGACCCAGGTCGCGAGCATGTCGGTCCAGCTTTCGGCCGTGAGCGACAGGTTTTCGCCCGACAGCACGTACTTGCCGTCCTTGTAGAACTCGCTGGCCGCGCAGTCCAGGCCCAGGGCGATCTGTTCGCCGGCGGTGTAGCCGGCCTTGTCGATGGCTTCCAGGATCAGCTGGATGGCCGCTTCGTGGCTCTCGACGCTGGGGGCGAAGCCGCCTTCGTCGCCCACGGCCGTGCTGATGCCGCGGTCGCCCAGGATTTTCTTCAGGGCGTGGAACACTTCGGCGCCGTAACGCACGGCCTCGCGGAAGCTCTTGGCGCCCACGGGGATGATCATGAACTCTTGCAGGTCCAGGCTGTTGTTGGCGTGCGCGCCGCCGTTGATGACGTTCATCATCGGCACCGGCAGCTGCATGCCGCCCATTCCGCCGAAGTAGCGGTACAGCGGCAGGCCCGACTCTTCGGCCGCGGCGCGGGCCACGGCCATCGAGACGGCGAGGGTGGCGTTGGCGCCCAGGCGGGCCTTGTTGTCGGTGCCGTCCAGGTCGATCATCGTGCGATCGAGGAAGGCCTGTTCGCTGGCGTCCAGGCCCAGCACGGCTTCCGAGATCTCGGTGTTGATGTTCTCGACGGCCTTCAGCACGCCCTTGCCGAGGTAGCGGCTCTTGTCGCCGTCGCGCAGCTCGATGGCCTCGCGCGAACCGGTCGAAGCGCCCGAGGGCACGGCCGCACGGCCCATGGTGCCCGATTCGAGCAGCACGTCGCACTCGACGGTGGGGTTGCCTCGGCTGTCGAGAATTTCGCGGCCGACGATGTCAACGATTGCACTCATCTCTATCTCTTTCTCTGGGTCTCTTGGTGGAGTGGACTGGCAAAAAACGGAATCAAAGGCCTTCGACCGCGATCATGTTCATGATGGCGGCGCCGGCACGCGCTTCACGCGCCTTCAGGTATTCGGGCGTCTCGTAGAAGGCCTTGGCCTTTTCGAAGCTGGGGAATTTGAGCACGACCACGCGGGTGGGCTTCCAGTCGCCTTCGAGCGGCTGCACCTGGCCGCCGCGCACGCAGACTTCGGCGCCGTGCGCCTGCATCGCGACGCTCGACCACTTCTTGTATTCCTCGTACTGCGTCGGGTTCGTGACCTCGACGTGGGCAATGACGTAACCGCTGCTCATGCTTGAAAACTGTCCTCGAGGAAAGCGTTTTTCTTGGTGACCTGGTCGAGCGCGACGAGCGTCTCGAGCAGGGCCTTCATGTGCTTGAGCGGCACGGCGTTGGGGCCGTCGCTCAGGGCTTTGTTCGGGTCGGGGTGCGTCTCCATGAAGAGACCGGCCACGCCCACGGCCACGGCCGCGCGCGAGAGCACCGGCACCATCTCGCGCTGGCCACCCGAGCTGGTGCCCTGGCCGCCGGGGAGTTGCACCGAGTGCGTGGCGTCGAACACCACGGGCGCCTTCGTCTCGCGCATGATCGCGAGTGAGCGCATGTCCGACACGAGGTTGTTGTAGCCGAAGCTGGCGCCGCGCTCGCAGGCCATGAAGCTGTCTTCGTCCAGGCCGGCTTCCTTGGCGGCAGCGCGGGCCTTGTCGATCACGTTCTTCATGTCGTGCGGTGCGAGGAACTGGCCCTTTTTGATGTTCACCGGCTTGCCCGACTGCGCCGCGGCGTGGATGAAGTCGGTCTGGCGGCACAGGAAGGCGGGCGTCTGCAGCACGTCGACCACCTTGGCGGCCTCGGTGATGTCCTCGTGGGTGTGCACGTCGGTCAGCACGGGCAGGCCGAGTTCACGCTTCACCTTGGCCAGGATCTCGAGGCCCTTGTCGCGGCCCGGGCCGCGAAAGCTCGTGCCCGAGGAGCGGTTGGCCTTGTCGAAGCTGCTCTTGAAGATGAACGGGATGCCCAGCGACGCCGTGATTTCCTTCAACGTGCCGGCCGTGTCCATCTGCAGCTGCTCGGATTCGACCACGCACGGGCCGGCGATCAGGAAGAAAGGCTGGTCCAGCCCGATGTCGAATCCGCAAAGCTTCATGCCACTGCCTTGAGCGTCTTGTTCGTGCTGCCCGCGCCCTTGTCCTTGTGGTCGAGCGCTGCCTTGATGAAGGCGTTGAACAACGGATGGCCGCCCCACGGCGTTGACTTGAACTCGGGGTGGAACTGCACGCCCATGAACCACGGGTGCACGTTCTGCGGCAGCTCGACGATTTCGGTCAGGTGCTCGCGCTGCGTGAGCGCCGAGATCACGAGGCCGGCATTGCGCAGCTCGTCCAGGTAGTTGACGTTGGCTTCGTAGCGGTGGCGATGGCGCTCGGTGACCACGTCGCCGTAGATGCTGTGCGCCAGCGTGCCCGGCGAGACGTCGGAGCTTTGCGCGCCCAGGCGCATGGTGCCGCCGAGGTCGGACTTCTCGTCGCGCGTCTTCACGGTGCCGTCGCGGTCCTTCCACTCGGTGATCAGCGCGATCACGGGGGTGGGCGTTTCCGGGTCGAACTCGGTGCTGTTGGCGTTCTTCAGGCCGGCCACGTGGCGGGCGTACTCGATGGTCGCGACCTGCATGCCCAGGCAGATGCCCAGGTAGGGCACCTTCGATTCGCGGGCGAAGCGGGCGGCCGAGATCTTGCCTTCCACGCCGCGCTGGCCGAAGCCGCCGGGCACCAGGATGGCGTCGTACTTGGCCAGGCGCGACACGTCTTGCGCCGAGATGGTCTCGGAGTCGATGTAGTCGATCTTCACGCGCGCATGGTTCTTCATGCCGGCGTGGCGCAGCGCCTCGTTGAGCGACTTGTAGCTGTCCGACAGGTCGACGTACTTGCCGACCATGGCGATCGACACTTCCTGTTGCGGGTGCTCGACCTCGTACACCAGCTCGTCCCAGCGCGTGAGCTTGGCCGGCGGCGTGTTGATGCGCAGCTTGTCGCAGATCAGGCCGTCCAGGCCCTGTTCGTGCAGCATGCGGGGCACCTTGTAGATGGTGTCCACGTCCCACATGGAGATCACGCCCCATTCGGGCACGTTCGAGAACAGCGAGATCTTGGCGCGCTCG
Organism: Variovorax sp. GW460-12-1-14-LB1; assembly: GCF_059423605.1. Lineage (NCBI taxonomy): Bacteria > Pseudomonadati > Pseudomonadota > Betaproteobacteria > Burkholderiales > Comamonadaceae > Variovorax > Variovorax sp. GW460-12-1-14-LB1. The sequence goes on along the minus strand of NZ_JBWKYF010000003.1, from coordinate 142,090 downwards.
TCGTCGGGGATCGGGCGGTCGGCGCGGCACAGCAGGGCGTCGGCCTGGATGCCGATGGCGCGCAGTTCCTTGGCGGTGTGCTGCGTGGGCTTGGTCTTGAGCTCGCCGGCGGCGGCGATCCAGGGCACGTAGGAGAGGTGCACGAAGGCCGAGTTGTTCGGGCCCATGCGCAGGCTCATCTGGCGCACGGCTTCCAGGAAGGGCAGTGACTCGATGTCGCCCACGGTGCCGCCGATTTCGACGATGGCCACGTCCACCTCGTGCGCCGTGCCGATGCCGGCGCCGCGCTTGATGTATTCCTGGATCTCGTTGGTGATGTGCGGAATGACCTGCACCGTCTTGCCGAGGTAGTCGCCGCGGCGTTCCTTCTCGAGCACGGTCTTATAGATCTGGCCGGTCGTGAAGTTGTTGGCCTTGCGCATCCGCGTGTTGATGAAGCGCTCGTAGTGGCCGAGGTCGAGGTCGGTCTCGGCGCCGTCATCGGTGACGAACACTTCGCCATGCTGGAACGGTGACATCGTGCCGGGGTCGACATTGATGTACGGATCGAGCTTGATGAGGGTGACTTGGAGGCCGCGCGATTCGAGGATCGCGGCGAGCGAGGCGGAGGCGATTCCCTTGCCAAGGGAAGATACGACACCACCGGTGACGAAGACAAATTTGGTCATGCCAGTTCCGGACGCGTGAATCCGGGCAGTGGGAAATTGCGATTATAGGTGTCCCCTTTGTGCCTCCACGGCCGAAGGCCATCCGGTTCCTGATCTTGTCGGTATGTGAGCAACAATATGTCCCATGCAAGATCTCGCCGGCAAACACATCGTCCTCGGACTCACAGGGGGCATCGCCTGCTACAAATCGGCCGAGCTGTGCCGCCTGCTCGTGAAGGCGGGCGCCACCGTCCAGGTCGTGATGACCGAGGCGGCCGAGCAGTTCATGACGCCGGTCACCATGCAGGCGCTCTCGGGGCGCACCGTCTACACCTCGCAGTGGGACGCCCGCGAGCCCAACAACATGCCGCACATCAACCTGAGCCGCGAGGCCGATGCGATCGTGCTGGCGCCCTGCAGCGCCGATTTCATCGCGCGGCTGGTGCAAGGGCGTTCCGACGAGCTGCTGAGCCTGCTGTGCCTGGCGCGTCCGACCGACCGCGTGCCGCTGTTGATCGCCCCCGCCATGAACCGCGAGATGTGGGCCCATCCGGCCACGCAGCGCAACCTGATGCAGGTGTCGGCCGACGGCGCGACCGTGCTGGGCGTGGGCAGCGGATGGCAGGCCTGCGGCGAAACCGGCGACGGGCGCATGCTCGAACCGGCGCAACTGCTCGAGGACATCACGGCCTTCTTCCAGCCCAAGCTGCTGGCGGGGCAGAAGGTGCTGGTCACGGCCGGCCCGACCTTCGAGGCGCTGGACCCGATCCGCGGCATCACCAACCATTCGTCCGGCAAGATGGGTTTCGCCATCGCCCGTGCGGCGCGCGAGGCCGGCGCCGAGGTCACGTTGGTGGCCGGTCCGGTGCACCTGCCGACCCCGCGCGGCGTGAGCCGCATCGACGTGCTGTCGGCGCAGGAGATGCTCGAAGCCACCACCCGCGCGGCGCAGGCAGCTAGCATTTTTGTAGCAACGGCCGCCGTGGCCGACTGGCGCCCGGCGACGCACAGCGACCAGAAGATCAAGAAGGACGGCAGCGGCCAGACGCCGGTGCTGCACTTCGTCGAGAACCCCGACATCCTGCTTACGGTGGCCAAGAGCGAGCGCGCCCAAGCCAGGAAGCTGTTCTGCGTGGGCTTCGCCGCCGAGAGCGAGAACCTCGCCGAGCACGCCAAGGCCAAGCGCGAACGCAAGGGCATTCCGCTGCTGGTGGGCAACATCGGCCCGTTGACCTTCGGGCAGGACGACAACGCACTGCTGCTGGTGGACGCGAAGGGCGTGCGCGAGCTGCCCCGCGCGCCCAAGCTCCGGCTGGCGCGTGAGCTGATGACGGAGATTGCCGCGCGACTTCCTGATTGGAGGGCCTGATGAACACCGAATCCAACACACCACCCAACGGCGATTTCGCCCGCTACGTGGAGCAGCTGTCGGCGCGGGCCGGCCAGTCTGCCCGCGTCCCGGGCAAGGAATCCGAGCACGGGCTGGACGTCGGCATGACGCCTTCGCCCGGTGCGCAGGGGACCACCGTCGCACGTCGTGAATCGCCGGCTGGCGAGGCCGCGAAGGCTGACGGCAGCAAGGCCATCCCCCTGGGCACGCTCAAGGTGTTGGCCGGCATGGGGGCGCTGGTGTTCCTGGTGCTGTGGGCCATCGGCGTGCCGCTCTCCGTGCTCGTCCTGGGGGCCGCCGCGGCGGCCTGGTTCGGCAAGCGCTTTCTCAAGGGGCTCAGCTTGAGGCCCGGGGTCGCCAAGTGGCAGCAGGTGCTCGAAGAGGCCGCCCGCAGGCAAAAAGAACAGCAACAGAAATAAACAAGGCAGCAAGTCAGTGAAAGTAGACGTCCGAATCCTCGATCCGCGCATGGTGGATCAATTGCCCGCGTATGCCACCCCCGGAAGCGCCGGCCTCGACCTGCGGGCCTGCCTCGATGCCCCGGTCACGCTCGAACCCAATGCCTGGCAACTGGTGGGCACCGGCATCGCGATCCACCTGGCCGATCCGGCCTATGCCGCGCTGATCCTGCCGCGCTCGGGCCTGGGCCACAAGCACGGGATCGTGCTGGGCAACCTCGTCGGCCTGATCGACAGCGACTACCAGGGCGAGCTGAAGGTCAGCGCCTGGAACCGAAGCAACACGCCCTTCGTGCTGCAGCCGATGGAGCGGCTTGCGCAGTTGGTGATCGTGCCGGTGGTGCAGGCGCAGTTCCGCGTGGTCGCCGAGTTCGAGGCCTCGCAACGCGGCGAGGGCGGCTACGGCTCGACCGGCAAGCACTGAGTTCGTGGGGATGCCCCAGCAAAGCTGAAGGGCACCTGAGTATCCAAGGCGTAAAGAACGGAACCGCCGGCGCGTGGTTCGTCTCGAAGGTTTCAGCGTGTGTCTTTCGTCATCGCGGCTTCGGCTGAAACGTTAGACACAGGCAGGCATGCAGCCCGTCCGGGCGCGTGCTGTTTTCTTCGAGGAGCCTCTTTCATGAACATCTCAATGCGCTTCATTTCCGTCACGGCGTCCGTGCTCGCACTGGCCACGCTCACGGCCTGTGTCGCGCCGGCCCCGGTTTACCAGACCTCGCGCTACCCCTATCAGGCCCCGCCGCGGGCGATCCAGTACCAGGAAGCGGCCTACGTCGAGTACGGCCACGTGGCCAACATCGAGGTGCTGCGCAGCGAAACCGCGGGCGTGGGCACCACGGGTGGCGGTGCCATCGCGGGTGGCCTGATCGGCGGCGTGGTGGGCAACCAGTTCGGACGCGGCAACGGCCGTGCCGCAGCCACCGCGCTCGGCCTCGTGGGCGGCGCCTTGCTGGGCAACACCATCGAGGCCCAGCAGAACGGCCCGCGCGCCTACGAGAGCTACCGCGTCTCGGTGCAGACCGACCGCGGCGGCTACCGCGCCTTCGACGTGCAAAACCCGGGCGACCTGCGCATCGGCGACCGCGTGCGCATCGACAACGGGCACATCTCGCGCATGTAAGCGGTCGGCCGCGCGCGCAAAGAAAAAAGCCGGGCACTGCCCGGCTTTTGCTTTGTGGAGTGGCGTGGTTTCAGTGCAGCATCTGGCCGCCCGGCGCCATCGGCGGCACCTTGAAGAAGGCCGTGCCAGCCGAGCCGCGGCCGACTTCTTCTTCGGTGGCTTCGCGCACCGAACGCACCGTGATGTCCAGGCGGATCGCGATGCCCGCCAGCGGGTGGTTGCCGTCGAGCACGAGGTGGTCGGGGTAGATCTCGGCCACGGTGTAGATCGCGTCCTTGGGCATGGCCTCGCTCACGCCCTTGGGCAGGGCGGAGCCGTCGAAGGTCATGCCTTCCTCGGTGCCCTCGGGGAACAGCGCGCGCGGCTCCAGGAAGAGCAGCTGGTCGTTGAAGTCGCCGAAGCCCTGCTCGGGTTCGATCTGCAGTTGCACGCGCGCGCCGGGCTCATGGCCCTGCAGGGCGGCCTCGATCACGTCGAAGAGGTCGTCGCCGCCCACCATGAATTCCACCGGCTCGTCGAGCACGTCCAGCACATCGCCGAGCGTGTCTTTCATGGTCCAGGTCAGGCCGACCACGCATTGTTCAGAGATTTCCATTGCAGAATTCTCCCATGGAGATCAATCAACCGCTGCCCTTGCTTGGCGGCCTGAGTCCCGCGCAGTTCATGCGCCGGTACTGGCAAAAGAAACCCCTGCTGATCCGGCAGGCCGTTCCCTCGATGGTGCCACCGATCGACCGCCAAGCGCTGTTCGCGCTGGCGGAGCGCGAGGGGGTCGAGTCGCGCCTGATCCGGCATGGGAAGGCCGGCTGGTCGCTCAAGCACGGCCCGTTGCCCCGGCGCGCGCTGCCGCCGCTGAAGCAGCCGGGCTGGACGATGCTGGTGCAGGGCGTCGACCTGCACCACGACGGCGTGCACGAGCTGCTGCGGCAGTTCCGTTTCCTGCCCGATGCGCGCCTGGACGACCTGATGATCAGCTACGCGAGCGACACGGGCGGGGTCGGTCCGCATTTCGACAGCTACGACGTGTTCCTGCTGCAGGCGCAGGGGCGGCGCCGCTGGTCCATCGGCAAGCAGTCCGACCTGCGGCTGCAGCCCGACGTGCCGCTCAAGGTGCTCGAGCACTTCGAGCCCGAGCAGACCTTCGTGCTCGAGCCCGGCGACATGCTGTACCTGCCGCCCAAGTACGCCCACGACGGCGTGGCGGTGGGCGACGACTGCATGACGTATTCCATCGGGCTGCGCTCGTCCGCCGTGGGCGAGCTGGGCGCCGACCTGCTGGCGCGCGTGGCGCAGGCCTATGCCGAAGACCTGGAAGACGCGGGCCCGGCTGAACTCGCGCGCTACCGCGACCCGTCGCAACCTGCTGTCGAGGCTCCGGCCGCGATGCCGGCTGCCCTGCAGGACTTCGCACGCAAGGCCGTCGAGGCCGCGCTGCGCGACCCCGACGCCATCGACCGCGCGCTGGGCGAATCGCTCACCGAGCCGAAGGCCAACGTCTGGTTCGGCGAAGGCAATGAAGTGCCCGAGGTGCTGCGCGAGGTCGCGCTCGATCGCCGCACGCGCATGCTCTACGACGCGCGGCACGTCTACATCAACGGCGAGAGCTTCCGCGCCGGCGGGGCCGACGCCACGCTGATGCGGCGGCTGGCCGATCAGCGCGTGCTCGGTGCACGCGAACTGGCCCGCGCCAGCGAGGGCGCGCGGGCGCTGCTGGGCGAGTGGTGCGAGGCGGGCTGGCTGCATGCCGAGTGAAGGCGCCGTACCGGTCCTGATCGAAGGCCGCTTCGACGGCCGGGAGGCGTTTGCCGACCTCGTCCGCAACGCCTTGTCCACCGCCGCACGCCAGGGCTGGAACGAGATCGTCTTCAGCGACCCCGACTTCGCCGACTGGCCGCTGGGCGAGCGCGCCAGCATCGAGGCGCTGCAGGCCTGGTCGGCCAGCGGGCGCCGCCTGTTGCTGCTGGCAGGGCGCTTCGACCTGATCGAGCGCGGCCATGCGCGCTTCGTGACGTGGCGCCGCACCTGGGACCACATCGTCGAATGCCGCGCGGCAGGCCGCTCAGGCACGGCCGAGGAGGTGCCCAGTGCCTTCTGGACGCCCACCTGGTGCCTGCACCGCATCGACCCCGAGCGCAGCCGCGGTGTCTGCAGCAGCGAGCCGCGTGCGCGGCGCGACCTGCGCGAAAGCCTCGACGAGCGCTGGCGCCAGGGGCGACCGGCCTTTCCCGCCTCCACGCTCGGCTTGTAAGCCAATGCCGCAAATACACCCCCGCGACATATCCGGGCGGGGTTGGCGGTCTAGAATTTTTTGGTTCCAGACCTTCATTGCCAAAGGAGTCCTCATGAAGAAGTCGTCGTCCGTCCTGATTGCCTCGTTGATCGCCGCTGCCGCCCTGGTGGCCTGCGGAAAGAAAGAGGACGCCGCCCCCGCGGTCGTGACCCCGCCGCCCGCTCCCGTGACCGAACCCGCACCCGCCGCACCGCCAGCCGCCGCGCCTGCATCGGCACCGTCGGCTGCCGCTTCGTCGGCCCTGGACGCCGCCAACGCCGCGACCGAAGCCGCCAAGAAGGGCGAGGCACCGAAGCAGTAATTCCGCTGCCAGGTCCGCACCATGCAAAAAGCCGCCCTCGGGCGGCTTTTTCATTGGGGGAGGGCGATGCCCCGCCCGCTCAGACGTCGAGCCAGGGCGAGCCCTCGGCGGCGGTGGCCGTGAGCATCTCGGCTTCGTCGCCGCCCAGCGCCTCGGCCATGAGGCGCCGCACGATCTCGGGCCGGTTGTTCTGCTCGCTCAGGTGCGCCGCGACCACGTGGCGCAGCCCGTCGTGAAGCACGGCGCGCGCGATCTCGGCGGCTGCGGTGTTCGACAGGTGGCCGTAGTTGCCGCCCACGCGCTGCTTCAGGAACGACGGGTAGGCCGAGCCGGCGAGCAGATCGCTGTCGTGGTTGAACTCCAGCAGCAGCGCGTGCGCGCCGCGCAGCCGGGCCAGCACGTGGCTGGTGGCGTGGCCCAGGTCGGTCAGCACGCCCAGCGTGCGGTTGCCGTCGGTGCAGCGCAGCTGCAGGGGCTCGCGGGCGTCGTGGGGCACGGTGAAGGGCTGCAGGCAGAGGTCACCGACCGTGAACTCGGCATCGTCGCGCGCCAGGTGCAGGCGGCCTTCGTAGTCGCGGCCACCGGTGGCGAGCCAGGTGCCTTCGCTCATCCAGACGGGGATGCGGTCGCGCAGCGACAGGGCATGGGCGCAACCGATGTGGTCGCCATGCTCGTGGGTGATGAAGACGGCGTCGAGGTCCGTTGCAACCAGGCCCGCCTGGGCCAGGCGCCGGTCGAGCTGGCGGATGCCGAAGCCGCAGTCGACGAGGAGGCGGGTGGTGCGGCCGGCGCTGGTCGTTGCTTCGACCAGCGCGGCGTTGCCCGTGCTGCCGCTGCCGAGGCTTCGGAAGCGGAGCATGGGGCTTACTTCAGGTCGTCGGCGATGACCTTGACGATGCGCTGCGCGTTGGCCGAGGTTTCGGGCGCGCCGGCGTCGTTCAGGACCGAGACCGTGGTGGCTTCGCCCTGGCTCTTGACCGAGATGCGGAACTTGATCGGCGCTTCGTCCTTCTTGGAGCTGAACAGCTTGCCGAAGAAGCCATCGTCCTTCTTGTCGGGGTTCGGCGTCACGTAGCGCACGTAGTAGGTGCCGGCGCTGCGATCGCGGTCTTCGACGGTGAAGCCGGTGCGGTCCAGGGCCAGGCCGACGCGGCGCCATGCGCGGTCGAAGCCTTCGCTGATCTGCACGACCGGCTGGTTGCCGACGGTGGCCACGGTGGCGGTCTTGGGCGCCGCGGTGGTCGCGGCGAGGATCTTCGACTGCTCTTGCGACACGCCGAGCTTGACCATCAGGCGGCGCAGGAATTCGGTCTCGAGCTCAGGATCGCTCGGGCGGGGCTGCCACACGGTCTGGTCCTGGCGGGAGTTGTTGTAGACCTCCTGCATGCCGCGGTGGCTGACGAAGATCTCGGTGCCGTTGGTGCTGCGCTCCAGGCGGGTGCGGAAGCGGTCGAGTTCGCCGGTCGAGTAGACCGAGTCGACGAGCTTGCCCAGCGTGCCGCGGATGATGTCCTGCGGCAGCTTGGCGCGGTTCTCGGCCCAGTCGGTTTCCATGATGCCCAGGTTGCGCTGGTCGGTGGTCAACAGGAAGCCGCTTTCCTGCCAGAAGTCCTTGACGGGCTCCCAGAGCTGGTCGGGCGTGCGGTTGACGACGATCCAGCGCTGCGTGCCCGAGCGTTCCATGCGCACGTCGCCGATGTTGGCCACGGCGGTGGGGATGCCCGGTGCGTTCGCGATGCCGGCCTGGTAGGCGTTGGCGGTGACGGCGCCGCCCGGCACTGCGTAGCGGTTGTCGCGCGAGAGCTGGGACAGGTCGGGTGGGACTTCGAGCGTCGGGGCCTTGCCTGCGCTCTTGTAGTCGATCTTGTCGCTCTCGAGGACGGAGCAGGCGGCGAGGCTGGCAACGAGGGCCAGCAGTGCAAGTCGCGAAATGTTCTTCAACGTCGTCTTCCTTGGTGGAATGGTTCGGTCAATCGATGGGCCCCAGCGCCCCGCCCTCTCTGAGCACTGTTGCGGCAAAAGGTTGCTTGACCTTGCTGCGAACAGGGGGAAAGGGCGGACGGGAACCGGTGTGATCGGTGGGGAAACCCGGGCTCGGTCAGTCCTTGAGCAGGCCGGTGGCGCGCAGGGCGCCCTCGACCGCCGGGCGGCTCGCTTCGCCGAGTTCCGTGAGCGGCAGCCGCAGGGTGCCGCCGCACAGACCCAGGCGGGCCATGGCCCACTTGAGCGGGATCGGGTTGGGTTCGACGAACAGGTTGCGGTGCAGCGGCATCAGTTCGAACTGCAGCTGCATCGCGCGCTTGACGTCGCCGGCCAGCGCGGCCACGCACAGCTCGTGCATCTTGCGCGGCGCCACGTTGGCCGTGACGCTGATGTTGCCCTGGCCGCCGCACAGCATGAGCGCGACCGCGGTCGGGTCGTCGCCGGAGTAGACGGCAAAGTTTTTCGGCAGGTCGCGGATGAGCCACTGGGCACGTTCGATGTTGCCGGTGGCTTCCTTGATGCCGATGATGCCGGGCACCTGCGCCAGGCGCAGCACAGTGTCGTGCGCCATATCGGCGACGGTGCGGCCGGGCACGTTGTACAGCACGACGGGCAGGTCGTCGACAGCTTCGGCGATGGCCTTGAAGTGCTGGTACTGGCCCTCTTGCGTGGGCTTGTTGTAGTAGGGAACGACCTGGAGTTGCGAGTCGGCGCCCACGCCCTTGGCGAACTTGGCGAGCTCGATGGCTTCCTTGGTCGAGTTCGCGCCGCAGCCGGCCATCACGGGCACGCGGCCCCGGGCCTGCTCGACGGATACGCGGATGATTTCGCAGTGCTCTTCCACATCGACCGTCGGCGATTCGCCGGTGGTGCCGACCACGCCAAGGCAGTCGGTGCCTTCGTCAATGTGCCAGTCGATGAGCCGCCGCAGGGCGGGGTAGTCGACACTGCCGTCGTCGTGCATCGGCGTGACGAGCGCGACGATGCTGCCTGTCAGTTGCTCCAAGGGAATCTCTTTGTCGGTGGACGAAAGCGGCCATTCTACTGACTCCGGCCGGGCCGGAGACAGTTGTGTCGGCCAGCTCAGCTGGCCTTCAGGAAGTGGCGCGGCGGGGCGCCCGCGGCCGCTTCGCCGGGTCGCATGGCGGCGATGCGCTGGACGAAGCGCGCCGGCTCCGGCAGGAAGCCGTCTTCATAGGCGATCACCTGCAGGCTGGCGCAGGCCCCGAGCAGCTCGCCCGGCTGCAGCAGGAAATCGGGCCGCGAGGGCTTGCCGACGGTCTCGTTGCCGGCCGCGAAGGTCTCGTACAGCAGCACGCCGCCCGGCGCCACGGCGGCCACGATGTCGGCCATGCGGGGGCGCCAGAGGTAGTGGGTGACGACCACCGCGCCGAAGCGCTGGGCCGCGAAGGGCCAGGGGCCCGACTCGATGTCGGCCGCCACCACCCGCCCGAAGGCGCCGGCCGCCTCGACGGCCCCGGGCGACCGGTCGACGCCAGTTGCCGCATGCCCGCGCCCGGCGAACCACTGCATGTGGCGCCCGGACCCGCAGGCCACGTCGAGCACTGTGGCGTTCGGCGCAAGCAGGTGCGACCAGCGCACGATCCATTCGGAGGGCGCCGTGCTCGCATGCACGGGAATTGCTACATCTTTCATAGTGGCCTGGGCCCGGCTTGCGGGCATTTCGGGGCGAAGTCGTTCAGAAACAGGACCACACCTGGTCGACCAGCGTGACCAGGAACGTCGGATGCACGTACAGCGCGAACACGCCGCCCAGCGCCGCCAGCACGGCGGCGAGCCAGGCGGCCTGGGCCAGGTAGTGGTTGCGTGTGCGGGGCGTCATGGCGATGGCTCCTTGCAAACAAAGAAAGGAAAAGCGCGGGCCGTCAGCCCGCCACGGCGACCGGCCGGACCGCGCGCGCAATGGCGCTTTCCTTGACCGGCAGGTTGATCAGCGCCGCGAACACGCCCAGCGCGATCGAGATGTACCAGACGATGCTGTAGCTGCCCGTCGTGTCGTACAGGAAGCCGCCCAGCCACACGCCCAGGAACGACCCCACCTGATGGCTCAGGAACACGAAGCCGCTGAGCATCGACAGGTGCGCCACGCCGAAGATGCCCGCGACGATGGCGTTGGTGGCCGGCACGGTCGACAGCCACAGGAAGCCCATCGCCGCCGAGAACACGTACACGCTCAGCGGCGAGATCGGTGCCAGCAGGAAGAGGGCGATCGACACCGCCCGCGCAAAGTAGATGGCCGCCAGGATCTTGGGCTTGGACAGCTTCTGCCCCAGCAGGCCGACCGTGTAAGTGCCGAACACGTTGAACAGGCCGATCAGCGCCAGCGCGTAGCCCGCGACTTCAGGCGACAGGTTCTTGTCGCGCAGGTAGGTCGGCATGTGGATGCCGATGAAGGCCAACTGGAAGCCGCAGACGAAGTAGCCCGCCATCAGCAAGCCGAAGCTCGGGTAGCGGAAGGCCTCGCCCACGGCCTGCAGCACCGATTGGTCACGGTGGCCGGCCAGGGCCGCGGTCTTGGGCTCGCGCAGGCCGAAGGCCAGCGGCACGATCACCAGCACCAGCACCGCCACCACGGCCAGCGCCGTCTGCCAGCCGAAGGCGCCGATCAGGCGGCCTTCGATGGGCGCCATCAGGAACTGGCCGAACGAGCCGGCCGCCGCGGCCACGCCCATGGCCCACGAGCGCCGCTCGGCCGGAATCTGCCGGCCGATCACGCCGTAGATCACGGCGTAGGTCGAGCCCGCCTGCGCCGCGCCGATCAGCACGCCCGCGCTCAGGGTGAACAACAGCGGCGTCGGCGAATGCGCCATGCCGAAGAGGCCCGCCGCGTACAGCAGCGAGCCGCCGATCAGCACGCGGAACGCGCCGAAGCGGTCGGCCAGCATGCCCGCGAACACGCCGAAGATGCCCCACGACAGGTTCTGCACCGCCAGCGCGAACGAGAAGGTCTGTCGGTTCCACTCCTGTGCCTGCGTGATGGGCTGCAGCCAGAGGCCGAAGCCGTGGCGGATGCCCATCGAGAGCGTGACGATCATGGCGCCGCAGAACAGCACCTGCTTGATCGAAAGGGTGGGAGCGGGGGAGGCTTGCATCCTTCGAATGTAGCGAAATGGATGCTGCGGCAGGCGGCATGGCGGCCATGGCCATTGATGATTTGTGGGCGCGGTTTCAATGCGCGGACGGCATCAAAGAAAGAAGGCAGGCACGCGGCCTGCCTTCGGGGTCAGCGCGCCGGCGCCGCCGCCGCGCCGCGCGCGCCCGGAAAGCCGTGCTCGCAGGCCCGCCACGCCAGCATCAGCCCCGGCACCAGCAACGCCAGCAGCGACCAGGGCAGGCTGCCCGCGCCGCCGCCCTGCAGCAGCAGGCCGCCCACCAGTCCACCGCCTGCGATGGCGAGGTTCCAGGTCGTCACGACCATCGACTGCGCCACGTCCGCTGCATCGCCGGCCGCCTGGGCCGAGGCGGTCTGGAACAGCGTTGCCGCGCCGCCGAAGGCCAGGCCCCAGACTGCGACCGCGAGGTACACGCCCGCCGCCGACCCGCCCGCCGCGGCGAGCATCAGCGCCGCCAGCGCGAAGGCCGCCGTGCCGGCCAGCACCAGCGTGCGCAGCCAGCGGTCGATCAGCACGCCCGTGAGCCAGATGCCGCCCAGCGACGCCGCGCCGAACACCAGCAGCACCCGCCCGACCTGGGCCCCGAGCCCGGCGTGCGCCAGGAAGGGCGCGATGTAGGTGTAGAGGATGTTGTGCGCGAGCACGAAGGCGAACATCACCATCAGCACCGGCCGCACGCCCGGCAGCAGGAACACGCGGCGCACGCTTTGCTGGCGCCCGGCCTCCTGGCCCGGGAAGTCGGGCACCTGCCAGCGCACCCAGCCGAGCAGCAGCACCGACAAAGCCGACATGATCAGAAAGGCCGGCCGCCAACCGACGCTCGCGCCCAGCAGCGTGCCGGCCGGAATGCCCAGCGACAGCGCCAGCGGCGCGCCCAGCATCGCCACGGCGATGGCCCGGCCCTGCTGCGACGGCGCCACCATGCGCGCCGCGTGCCCGGCCAGCAGCGCCCACAGCAGGCCCGCGAACACGCCGGCGAAGAAACGCGCGACCAGTGTCAGCGTGTAGTCGTGCGACAGCGCCGTCACCGTGTTGACCACCGCGAAGCCGCCGATCGCGCCCATCAGCAGCGGCCGGCGCCGCCAGCCGCGCGTGAAGGCCACCAGCGGAATGGCCGCCACCAGCGAGCCCAGCGCATACACGGTGACGAGCTGGCCGACCAGCGCGGGCGCCACGCCCAGGTCGGCGCCGATCTGCGGCAGCAGGCCGGCCGGCATCGCCTCGGTGAGGATGGTGATGAAGCCGCCGGCAGCCAGCGCCAGCAGGCCGGAGAGGGGCAGCGGTGAGGAAGAGGTCGTGTCATGCATAGACGGCGTCCCGGAGGTCGGTGACGAAGCGGCCCGACATGCCTTCGTAGAGCGTGTTCGTGAAGGCCACCACGCTGAGCCCGCGCGCCCGGTCGACGAACCAGGCATGGCCGTAGGCGCCGCCCCAGCGCCAGGTGCGGGGCGATTCGGGCGTCTGCGTGGGTTGCGGGTCGTGCAGCACCGAGAAGCCCAGGCCGAAGCCCCAGCCCGGCGCATCCGCCGGCCCCCGGTCACCCGTGTGGTTGCGGCCCATCGTGTCGACGGTGGCGGCGCCCAATAGCGGGGCACCGCCGGTGCGCAGCGTCTCGAGCAGGCGCAAAAAGTCGTCCGCGCTGCCGACCATGCCGGCGCCGCCCGAGGGCCAGGCGCTGGCGTCGAAGGCGCGTGCCGGGTCGAAGCGGATGCCGACGGCGCCCTCGAACGACGTGGCGACGACGGGGCCGTCCATGCGCCGCGGCGGCGTGGCGCCGGGGCCGTTCACATAAGGCGTGGCGAGCCGCGGGTCGCTGGGTGCGGCGGCGAAGCCCGTGTCGCGCATCTGCAGCGGCCCGGTCACCAGCGCGCGCACCGCCTCGGGCAGCGGCAGGCCGCTGGCCGTCTCGACCACCGCGCCGAGCACGTCGATGGCCAGCGAGTAGAGCCATCCGGTGCCGGGCGGGTACAGCAGCGGCACGCCGGCCAGGCGCTGCAGGTTGGCGGCCAGCGTGAGGCCGTCGTCGCGGGCCATGCCGTCCGACACGCCGGCGCGCGCGTACGGGCCGTCGTCCGAACTTTCGAGGAAGCGGTAGCCCAGGCCGGCCGTGTGGGTCAGCAGCTGCCGCAGCGTGATGACAGCTTCGCCGCCATCGGGAAGGCGCGGGCGGAAGTCCGGCAGCCAGCGCGTCACCGGGGCGTCCAGGTCGAGCCGGCCCTGGTCCACGAGCACCAGCGCGGCGGTCGAGACGATGGGTTTGGACACCGAGGCCAGCCGGAACAGCGCGTCTTCGCGCATCGGCCGGCCGGCCTCGCGGTCGGCCAACCCGGCGGCGCGCCGGTGGACGAGGCGCCCGTCGTGGCGCACCAGCACCACCGCGCCAACCAGCCGCTGCTCGGCCAGCGCGCGGTCGATGGCCGCGTCGATGCGCGACGGGTCGGGGCCCTGCCAGACAGGGGTGAAAGTGGGGGGAATGTCGGGGAGAAAGGTCATGCGGCCAACGATAGGAAGAAGCCGACTTCGGATAAAGACGGCTACAGTTCCGATCAATGCGGACGTGCAGGTCCGCAATGGAGATTCCCCATGGACAGCCTCAGCGGCTTTGCCGTCTTCGTTCAGGTCGCCGAGACCCGCAGCTTCGTGGCGGCCGGGCGCGCGCTCGGCGTGTCGGCCTCGGCCGTGGGCAAGCGCGTGGCGCGGCTCGAGGAACGGCTGGGCGTGCGCCTGTTCCACCGCAGCACGCGCAGCATCACGCTCACCGCCGAGGGCGCGCTGTTCCTGGCGCGCAGCCGCCGCGTGCTGGCCGAGATCGAGGCCGCCGAGCAGGAGCTGTCGCATGCCGCCGAGGCGCCGCGCGGGCGGCTGCGCGTGAGCCTGCCGCTGGTCAGCTCGCTGGTGCTGCCGGTGCTGGCCGACTTCATGGCCGCCTACCCGGCGATCGAGCTCGACCTCGACTTCAGCGACCGCCTGGTCGACGTCATCGAGGAGGGCTTCGACGCCGTGGTGCGCACCGGCGAGCCGGCGGATTCACGGCTGTCGTCGCGCCAGCTGGGCGAGTTCTCGCAGCTGCTCGTGGCCTCGCCCGCGTACCTGGCGCGCCACGGCACGCCCGCCTCGCCGGACGACCTGGCCCGCCACGCCTGCCTGCACTACCGCTACCCGGCGACCGGCAAGGTGGAGGTCTGGCCGCTCGCGCCCGGGCCCGACGGCAGCGAGGTGCGCCCGCCGGTCTCGATGATCTGCAACAACATCGAGACCCGGCTGTGCTTTGCCCTGAGCGGACGCGGCATCGCCTGCCTGCCCGACTTCAGCGTGCGCGCCGCGCTGGCCGAGGGCGCGCTGCAACCCGTGTTGGCCGAGCACCTGCGCCGGCCCCGTACCATCGCGTTCCGCGTGCTGTGGCCGTCGGGGCGCCATCCGTCGCCCAAGCTGCGGGCGTTCATCGATTTCCTGGGCGCGCGGATGTTCGGTCCGCCCGCAGAAACTCCCGCCTGATGTGCGAAAAGACCGAAGCCGGTGCCTGTATGGGTATCCAGTCATTTCAACCCAACTGACTACAATCCGCCCCCATGGCGACTTCCCCCAAGACATCTTCAGACTCCGCTTCCGGCTATTCGGAAGGCTCCATCCGCGTGCTCAAGGGCCTCGAGCCCGTGAAGCAGCGCCCGGGCATGTACACCCGGACCGACAACCCCCTGCACATCATCCAGGAAGTGCTCGACAACGCCGCCGACGAAGCGCTGGCGGGCTACGGCAAGAAGATCAAGGTCACGCTGCACACCGACGGCTCGGTCAGCGTCGAGGACGACGGCCGCGGCATTCCCTTCGGCCTGCACCCCGAGGAAAAGGCCCCCGTGATCGAGCTGGTCTACACCCGGCTGCACGCCGGCGGCAAGTTCGACAAGGGCTCGGGCGGCGCCTACAGCTTCTCGGGCGGCCTGCACGGCGTGGGCGTGTCGGTGACCAACGCGCTGTCCAAGCGCCTCGAAGTGAGCTCGCACCGTGAAGGCTCGGTCGCGAAGCTGGCCTTCAGCGCCGGCGACGTGATCGAGGCGCTCGAGATCCGCAAGCTCGAAGCCGGCGAGCGCAAGCAGGGCACCACCGTGCGCGCCTGGCCCGACGCCAAGTACTTCGAGACCGCTGCGCTGCCCATGGGCGAACTCACCCACCTGCTGCGCAGCAAGGCCGTGCTGATGCCCGGCGTGAGCGTCACGCTGGCCGTCGAGAAGACCGGCGAAAGCCAGCAGTGGCTCTACAAGGGCGGCCTGAGCGACTACCTGATGCAGACGCTCAACGGCGACCCGGTCATTCCGTTGTTCGAAGGCAGCGGCCATGCCGACAAGAACGCCGACAACTTCGCCGAAGGCGAGGGCGCCGACTGGTGCGTGGCCTTCACCGAAGACGGCCAGCCGGTGCGCGAGAGCTACGTCAACCTGATTCCCACCAGCGCCGGCGGCACGCACGAAAGCGGCCTGCGCGACGGCCTGTTCAACGCGGTGAAGAGCTTCATCGAGCTGCACTCGCTGCTGCCCAAGGGCGTGAAGCTCCTGCCCGAAGACGTGTTCGCGCGCGCCTCGTACGTGCTCAGCGCCAAGGTGCTCGACCCGCAGTTCCAGGGCCAGATCAAGGAACGCCTGAACTCGCGCGACGCCGTGCGCCTGGTGTCCAGCTTCGTGCGCCCCACGCTCGAGCTGTGGCTCAACCAGCACGTCGACTACGGCAAGAAGCTCGCCGAGCTGGCCATCAAGGCCGCCCAGACGCGCCAGCGCGCCGGCCAGAAGGTCGAGAAGCGCAAGGGCTCCGGCGTGGCCGTGCTGCCGGGCAAGCTGACCGACTGCGAGAGCAAGGACATCAGCCACAACGAAGTCTTCCTGGTCGAGGGCGACTCCGCCGGCGGCAGCGCCAAGATGGGCCGCGACAAGGAAAGCCAGGCCATCCTGCCGCTGCGCGGCAAGGTGCTCAACACCTGGGAAGTCGAGCGCGACCGCCTGTTCGCCAACACCGAAATCCACGACATCTCGGTGGCCGTGGGCGTCGATCCGCACGGCCCCGCCGACACGCCCGACATGAGCGGCCTGCGCTACGGCAAGATCTGCATCCTGTCCGATGCCGACGTGGACGGCTCGCACATCCAGGTGCTGCTGCTCACGCTGTTCTTCCGGCACTTCCCCAAGCTCATCGAAGCCGGCCACGTGTATGTCGCAAAGCCGCCATTGTTCCGGGTCGATGCGCCCGCGCGCGGCAAGAAGCCGGCCTCCAAGGTCTATGCGCTGGACGAGGGCGAACTCACCGCCACGCTCGACAAATTGCGCAAAGATGGCGTGCGCGAAGGCGCCTGGAGCATCAGCCGCTTCAAGGGCCTGGGCGAAATGAGCGCGGAACAATTGTGGGAAACCACGCTCAATCCGGACACCCGTCGCCTGATGAAGGTCCAATTGGGGCGGTTCGATTTTTCGTCCACCCAGGGCGAGATCACCAAGCTGATGGGCAAGGGCGAAGCGGCGGCGCGGCGCGAGCTCATGGAATTGCGCGCAGACGACGTCGACATCGACGTCTGACGATTTCCTTTTTCTTTCCTTCTTCTCACACGCATGTCGGTTTTCAAGCGTTCGCTGTGGTTGGCCCTTCTGCTGTGCATGCAGCAGGGGCTCGCGCACGCGACCGACATCTATGGCTACATCGACAGCAACGGCGTGGCGCATTTCGCGGCCGAGAAGGTCGACGAGCGCTACAAGCTCTTCTTCCAGGGCGGCCAGAGCTTCGACACCGCCAAGGGCCTGTCGCCGCTGGGCCGCGGCAGCATCAACCGCCGGCTCGACGGCAAGGTGTCGCCGGCGTCGCAGAACCTGCTCGCCATGTTCGAGGCCTCGCCCGGCTACAAGACCGCCAAGGCGGCGCTGCGCGATGCGTCGAGCAAGCACGCCATCGATTACGAGCTGCTGCAGGCGCTGGTCGCCACCGAGTCGGGCTTCGATGCAAAAGCCGTCTCGCCCAAGGGCGCGATGGGGCTCATGCAGCTCATGCCGGCCACCGCGCAGCGCTACGGCGTGGCGACGGACAAGCGCGGCACGATCGAGAAGAAGCTGTTCGACCCGCACATCAACATCGCCGCCGGCTCGCGCTACCTGCGCGACCTGATCGCGATGTTCCCGGGCCAGATCGAGCTCGCGCTGGCCGCCTACAACGCGGGCGAGGGCGCGGTGCAGCGCGCGGGCAACAAGATCCCGAACTACAAGGAAACGCAGAACTACGTGCAGACCGTGCTGCAGCTGTATGCGTACCTCAAGCCCTCGGCCGTGACCGTGGGCGGCAACCTGCGCAGCGGCAGTGGCAGCAGTGGTGGCAGGACGCCGGGGCGCATCCGCATGGAAATGTCGGTGCCCAAGGGCGGTGCGATCGGGCGCGGCAACATGCCGTCCGAGTCGCCGCGCAACGTGCCGACCATGCCCGATATTCCCGAGCCGTCCGACGTGCCGACCAGCGCGGCGGAGCCGGGTGACGCCTCGCCGCCGTCGCCGCTGTCGTGATCCCGCAGGCCGCCATGCACCCCACTTTCATTTTGGGCTGAGCGCGAACGCACGCCGCCCGTCACTGTTTTTCTTTCTCTCTTCTTCATGGACGACTCTCAACCTCCGCTCGACCTTGCAGGCCCCACCGACGGCGACACCACCCTCACGCTGGCCGACTACGCGCAGACCGCCTACCTCGAATACGCCCTGAGCGTGGTCAAGGGCCGCGCGCTGCCCGATGTGTCCGACGGCCAGAAGCCGGTGCAGCGGCGCATCCTGTACTCGATGTCGCGCATGGGCCTGGGCTTCGGCGGCACCAACGGCACTGTGGGCGCCAAACCCGTGAAGAGCGCGCGCGTCGTCGGCGACGTGCTCGGCCGCTTCCACCCGCACAGCGACCAGGCCGCGTACGACGCGCTGGTGCGCATGGCGCAAGACTTCTCGCAGCGCTATCCGCTGGTCGACGGCCAGGGCAACTTCGGCAGCCGCGACGGCGACGGCGCCGCGGCCATGCGCTACACCGAAGCGCGCCTGGCGCGCATCACCAGCCTCTTGCTCGACGAGATCGACGAAGGCACGGTCGACTTCATTCCCAACTACGACGGCAGCACCGAGGAGCCGCGCCTGCTGCCCGCGCGGCTGCCGTTCACGCTGCTCAACGGCGCCAGCGGCATCGCCGTGGGCCTGGCCACCGAGATCCCGAGCCACAACCTGCGCGAGATCGCCGACGCCTGCGTGGCGCTGATCAAGTCCAACGGCAAGCTCAGCGAAGAAGAACTCTTCGCCCTCGTGCCCGGCCCCGACTACCCGGGCGGCGCGCAGATCATCAGCAGCGCGAGCGACATCGCCGACGCCTACCGCACCGGCCGCGGCTCGCTCAAGGTGCGCGCGCGCTGGAAGATCGAGGACCTCGCGCGCGGCCAGTGGCAGCTCGTGGTCAACGAACTGCCGCCGGGCGTGAGCACGCAGAAGGTGCTCGAGGAAATCGAGGAAATCACCAACCCGAAGGTCAAGGCGGGCAAGAAGGCGCTCTCGGCCGATCAGACGCAACTGAAGGCCGCGATGCTGTCGGTGCTCGACGTGGTGCGCGACGAATCGAGCAAGGACGCCGCCGTGCGCCTGGTGTTCGAGCCCAAGACCTCGCGCATCAGCCAGGACGAGTTCGTGACCACGCTGCTGGCGCAGACCTCGCTCGAGACCTCGTCGTCGATCAACCTCACGATGGTCGGCATCGACGGCAAGCCCACGCAGAAGTCGCTGCGCCAGATGCTCAACGAGTGGATCGCGTTCCGCGAGATCACCGTCGAGCGGCGCTCGCGCCATCGCCTGGGCAAGGTGCAGGACCGCATCCACATCCTCGAAGGCCGGCAGCTGGTGCTGCTGAACATCGATGAGGTCATTGCCATCATCCGCGCGGCGGAAGACCCGAAGGCGGCGCTCATCGCGCGCTTCAACCTCAGCGAACGCCAGGCCGAGGACATCCTTGAAATCCGGCTGCGCCAACTCGCGCGGCTCGAGGCCATCAAGATCGAGCAGGAACTGGCCGGTCTGCGCGACGAGCAGAAGAAGCTCGAAGACATCCTCTCCAGCCCGGCCACGCTGCGCCGCCTGCTGGTCAAGGAAATCGAGGCCGACGCCAAGACCTTCGAAGACCCGCGCCGCACGCTCATCCAGGCCGAGAAGCGCGCCGTGGCCGAGGTGAAGGTGGTCGACGAGCCCGTCACCGTGATCGTGTCGCAGAAGGGCTGGGTGCGCGCGCAGAAGGGCTGGGCCAGCGAGAAGGCGGCCGGCAACGGGGGCACCGCGCCCGAGTACAGCTTCAAGTCGGGCGACACGCTCTACGGCGCCTTCGAATGCCGCAGCGTCGACACGCTGCTGGTCTTCGGCAGCGCCAAGGACAAGAGCGTGCGCGTCTACACCGTGCCCGTGGCCTCGCTGCCCGGCGCGCGCGGCGACGGCCAGCCCGTCACCACGCTCATCGAACTCGATGCCGGCACGCACGTCACGCATTTCTTCGCGGGCCCGGTGGGCGCCTGCCTGCTGCTGGCCAACACGGGCGGCTACGGTTTCATGGCCACCATCGAGAACATGATGTCGCGCCAGCGCGGCGGCAAGGCCTTCATCGACGTGGGCGAGGGCGAGCAGCTGTGCCGGCCGTCGCTGGTGGGCGGCGCGAGCGGCGCCGAGCCGATGCCGGCCGCCACGCACGTGGCCTGCGCCTCGACGGGCGGCCGCATCCTGACCTTCGACATCGCCGAGCTCAAGAGCCTGCCCAAGGGCGGTCGCGGCCTGACGCTGATCGACCTCGAGGCCAAGGACACGCTGGCCGGCGCTGCCGCCTACACGCGCAGCGTGCGCATCGACGGCATCGGCCGCGGTGCCAAGGAGCGCGACGAGACGCTGGAGATCCGCACGCTCAACAACGCACGCGGCAGCCGCGCACGCAAGGGCAAGGCGGCCGACCTGGGCTTCAAGCCGGCGAGCATCGTGCGGGTGCTCTGATGCTGGGCGGCATCGACATCAGCATCCTCGGCGTGATCCTCGCCGTGGTCACGGGCTTCGGCAGCTACATCCTGGGGCGTCGCATGCGCGAGAAGCGCCAGGGCAAGCGGCGCGCGAAAGACCGCGCTGCCGCGCAGGCCAACGAGACGCGCCAGGTGCGGCGCGCGCGCGAGCGGCGCGAGCAGGAAGGCAAGTAAGCCACGGGGCCTACCAGCCGTCGTAGCCGTCGACGTTCTCGCGCGTCACGAGCTTCGACGGCAACAGCAGCACGCGCTGCTGAGGGGGCTGGCCCTTCAGGAGCTTCAACCCGATCTGGGCCGCCCGCTGACCCATCAACGTGGGCGACTGCGTGGCGCTGCCTGCGATCAAGGTGGCCGGGTCTTGCAGCCGCTGCGCCACCTCCGGCGAACCGTCCATCGCCGTGATGACGATGTCGCGCCGGCCCGCGACCTGGGCCGCCAGTTCCGCACCGATGCCGCACAGGTCGTTGATCGCGAACACGCCCGACAGCTTCGGGTGACGCGCGAGCAGCCGTGTCATCTGTTCCACGCCGCCGTCCTTGGTGGCGCCGCCGTTCAATGCCATCGACACGACGCGCACGCCGGGTGCGGCGTTCAATGCCTCGCGACAGCCATTGACGCGGCCCACTGCGGCCGTGTTCGGCGGGCCGTCGATGATCGCCACTTCGCCTTTGCCGCCGAGCGTGCGCACCAGGTGTTCGCAAGAGAGCTTGCCGGCCGCGCGGCTGTCCGTCACCACGGCCGCGTCCGCACCTTGCACGAGCGCATCGACCGCCACCACCTTGATGCCGGCGGCGCGCGCCTCCGTGACGCGCGCGTGCAGGGTGGTCGAATCGACCGGCGTCACGATCACCAGCTGCACGCGCTGGCGGATCATTTCCTTGAGCTGTTCGTCCTGCCGCTGCGGATCGAACCCGCTCGACACGACCGTGATGTGCGCCGCGTTGCGACTGTCTGCGGCCAGCGTGCTTTCCACTGCGCGCGCGATGTAGGCAAAGAAGGGGTTGCGCAGGTCGCTCACGAGCACGCCGACGCGCGGGCCCTTGCCATGGTTGGCATGTGTCGCGAACGCGCTGCCCACGGGGCCCACGGCGAGGAGGAGGGCCAGCAGCCAGGTGCGCCAGGGACGTTTCATGGGCATGGGTGCGAGGGCCTCGTTGCGAGAGGGGGCCGGTGAAGGGGTGGGGATGATGACATGTTCCGCAGCGCCTCGCATCCGCGATCTGCGGGGGCAAGCGTGGGTGCATGGACGGACCTGCCGGCCCCGGTGGGAGCCGATGTTGTCGCGGGTCGGCAGCGTGGGCGGCGGCAGTGTCAGACCTGGAGGAAGAAGAGGTTGCCCGGGTCGCTGACGATCAGGCCGATGTGCGGCGCATCGGGGGTGCCCCGTTCGCCTTGTCCCTGTGGCTGGCGGCCGCATCGCCCGTGCCCAGGAGGACGGTGACCCCTGCGCCCGCGATTGATGCCAACACGCGCCCCGCGCCGAAAGCCCTGGCGATGCGCGCCAGGCGGCGCCTCGGGGCGCGCGTCGAGATGGCGGGAATGCCGCCTCCTTTCTTGCCGGTTCTTCTTGTGATCACCTTGCTCCCTGTGGCTGCTGCCTTGCAGATGACGGTGTCGTCCGCGATCGGCGTCCGGTGAGGGATTCGTCGCGGCGACACGGCGATTGAACCGGCCGCTGGTTAACTGTCTGTAAACCTTCCAAAAGTGGCGAGCAACATTTGAAATACACACCGCCGCGTGGACGGTGCGCTCCTTATTTCAGCCCGGCCCACCAACGCACGTTGGTGCGCGCCTGGCCCACCGTGAGCACTTCGCCGATCACCGGCGTGGCCAGGTCGATCTTCTTCGCCTGCGCCAGGTCGGCGATGCGGTCCAGCGGGTCGTGCCAGGTGTGGAAGGCCAGGTCGAAGGTGCTGTTGTGCACCGAATAGAGCACCTTGCCGCGCAGGTCTTCGAAGGCCTGAACGCTCTGCTCGGGCGTCATGTGCACGCCGGGCCAGTAGGCGTCGTAGGCGCCGTTTTCCATCAGCGCCAGGTCGAAGCCGCCGAAGCGTTCGCCGATCTGCTTGAAGCCGGGGAAGTAGCCCGAGTCGCCGCTGTAGAAGATGCGCTGGTCGCCGCTTTGCACCACCCACGAGGCCCACAGCGTGCGGTCGCGGTCGGTCAGCGTGACCGCGCGGCCCGAGAAATGCTGCGCGGGCGTGGCGGTGAGCTTCACGCCCGCGTGCTCGCCGCCCTGCCACCAGTCGAGCTCGGTGACGCGCTCGGCGGGCACACCCATTTCGATGAGCCGGGCGCGCACGCCCAGCGGTACGAAGTAGCGTTGCACACGCGTGGCGAGGTACTCGATGGTGGCGACGTCCAGGTGGTCGTAGTGGTCGTGCGAGAGGATCACCGCTTCGATCGGCGGCAGCTGCTCCAGCTGGATCGGCGGCTTGTGAAAGCGCTTCGGCCCGACCCACGTGAAGGGCGAGACGCGCTCGCTGAACACGGGGTCGATGAGCCAGTACTTGCCCTTGAGCTTCAGCAGGTGCGACGAGTGGCCCAGGCGCACCACATGGTTGGCGTCGGCCGCGAGCGCATCGAGCGCCTGGGGCGTCAGGGCGCGCACCGGAATGGGGTCGACCGGCACGGTGTCGACCTTGCTGCCGACGATGAAGCGCGACCAGATGCGCCAGGTGCTGGCGGCGGGCTGCAGCTCGGGGTTGGGCATGTTCTGGAACACGCCACCCTTGAACTGCGGCGAGTTCTCGTAGCGCGTTTCCCCGCCGCCGGCGCTGCTGCAGCCGGCCACGAACGCGCAGCCCGCCGTGGCGAGCACCGCGCTGCGGCGCAGCAGCCGGGGTAAATATGCGCATTGCGAATCCGATTCGTCAGCCATGGGAAAGCCCTCTGCGTGTGTGTTGGTCTTGAGGCGCGAGACTAGCGGGAGTTGGCTTTTCAATGGTTTCAGCGACAGAAACATTCGGCGGGCGGGGGCAATCCGCGGGCCGGCGGCATACTCCGGCGATCCACGTCCACAGCCTTTCATCGCCATGAAAACTGCCATCCTCGTCATCGACATGCAGCGCGGCCTTTGCGACGATCCGCCCCGGCCGTACGAGGCCGAAGCGGTCATCGGGCGCATCAACGCGCTCACGGCACGGGCCCGCGCGGCCGGCGTACCGGTGGCCTTCGTCCAGCACGAGAACGCCATCGACCTGGAGTTCGATTCCGAGCGCTGGCAGCTGGCCGATGCCTTGCAGGTGACGCCGGCCGACGCGCGCCTGCGCAAGACCACGCCCGACTCGTTCCTGCGCACGCCGCTCGAAGCGTGGTTGTCGGGGCAGGGCGTTCGGCGCGTGGTGGTCTGTGGCTATTCGTCGGAGTTCTGCGTGGACACCACGGTGCGCCGCGCCGCCGCGCTGGGCTACGAGGTGGTGCTGGCGGCCGACGCCCACACCTCGCACGACAAGCCGCACGCCAAGGGCACCTTCATCCGCGCGCACCACAACGCGACGCTGTCGGACATCACGAGCTTCGGCGTGCCGATCCGCGCCATCGACAGCGCGGACATCGCATTCGGCGATTGATCTGGCGCTAGGGCATGCGCCCGGTGGCCAGTGCGTGGGCCCAGTCCGCACGCCCATGGGCAGCAGCCAGTGCCGCCATGGCCACGTGGTCGTAGGGCACGGTGACCAGCGTGCAGGTCCACTGCCCGTGGTCGTGCCGTTCGACCAGCGCGTAGCGCGCATCGGGTGAGCCGGTCTCCACGTGGTGCGGGTACGGATGCTCGTCGCCATAGGCCTGCAGGCCGACGCTGCCCGGGTTGACGATCAAGGTGCCGTTGGATGCGTGCATCACGCGCGGCAGGTGCGTGTGGCCGCAGGCGACCAGTTCCGTGCCGGCTTCCACTGTGCCGAGGCGCGCATCGATCTCCGCCGCAGTGGCCATGCGCAGTTGCGTGGGTTCGACCGTTTCGAGGAAGTAGGTGAGATCGCTGTCGGGCGTGCCGTGGCACAGCAGCACCTCGGGGCTCAAGCGCTGGCGCGGCGTGAGCGAGGCGATCCATGCGAACTCTGCCTCGCCGAGTCGGGCGTGCGCGAAGGCGTCGGACTCGCCGCGCTGGCCGGAGGTCGGCAACGTGAGCAGTTGTCGTTCGTGGTTGCCGGCGAGTTGGAGCCAGTCCTGCGCCATCAGGAACTGCGCGGTTTCCAGCGGCATCAGCGGGCCCGAAAGGCTGTCGCCGAGGTTGACGGTGGCGTCCACGTTGCGGCGCGCGATGTCCTCGACGACGGCTTTCAGTGCGGGGAGGTTTCCGTGGATGTCGGAGACAAGGGCGATGCGCATGCGTGGCTTCTTTGTGAGGGCGGTGATCTTAGTTCGGGGTGCGTGCACAGGCCACCGGGTCCTTCCCTCCGCGAATGTCCCCCGGCCTTCGGCCTCCTCCTTGATTTCGCTGCGGGAAGCACCCAGTGTCCTGCGCACAGGAAGCGGCGGTGGTGTGCTCGCCGATCAACGGTCGCACTGCCCAACGCTCACGTCGACGGGGTGCCTTGCGCAGCGAAATCAAGGAGGAGCCCGAAGGGCGGGGGACATTCGCGGAGCAAGGTACCCCGTCGGCGGGAGCGCGCCCTGGATCTCTCCAAATCAGTGATTGTCTCGCGGCACAAAAGCCCCACGACGACCACGCAGAAAGGCCAGGTCCGCTCCCTGGTCGGCCTGCAGCACCGTGTCGACGTACAGCTTCCAGTACCCCGAATCGAGCGGTGCCTTGGGCGCCACCCACTTCGCGCGGCGCTTCGCCAGTTCCTCGTCGCTCACATGCAGGTGCAGCTTGCGGTTCGGCACGTCGAGCTCGACGATGTCGCCGTCCTGCACCAGTGCCAGCGGGCCGCCCGCAGCCGCTTCGGGCGCGGTGTGCAGAACGACGGTGCCGTAGGCCGTGCCACTCATGCGCGCGTCGCTGATGCGGACCATGTCCGTGATGCCCTTGCGCAGCACCTTCGGCGGCAGCGGCATGTTGCCGGCCTCGGCCATGCCGGGGTAGCCCTTGGGGCCGCAGTTCTTGAGCACCATGATGCAGTGCTCGTCGATGTCCAGGTTCTCGTCGTCGATGCGCTTGTGCAGGTCGTCGGCGCTCTCGAACACCACCGCGCGGCCCTTGTGCACCAGCAGCTCGGGCGTGGCCGCGCTGGGCTTGATGATGGCGCCGTTGGGCGCGAGGTTGCCGCGCAGCACGCAGATGCCGGCCTTGTCCTTGAAGGGCTCGGCCTGGGTGCGGATGACCTGCGGGTTGTAGTTCTCGGCATCCTTCACGTTCTCCCACACGCTCTGGCCGGTGACGGTGAGGATGTCCTTGTGCAGGTGGTCGGCGATTTCCTTGATGACCACGGGCAGGCCGCCCGCGTAGCAGAAGTCTTCCATCAGGAACTGGCCCGAGGGCTGCAGGTTCACGAGGCAGGGCAGGTCGGCGGCGAGGCGGTCGAAGTCGTCGAGCGTGAGCTCGACGCCCATGCGGCCCGCAATGGCGAGCAGGTGGATCACGAAGTTGGTCGAGCCACCGATGGCCGCGTTGACCTTGATCGCGTTCTCGATCGCCTGGCGCGTGAGGATCTTCGACATGTTCAGGTCTTCATGCACCATGTCGACGATGCGCCGGCCCGCCTGCCGTGCGAGCACGTTGCGCCGGCCGTCGACGGCAGGGTAGGCCGCGTTGCCCGGCAGGCCGATGCCCAGCGACTCGACCATGCTGGCCATGGTGCTGGCGGTACCCATCGTCATGCAGTGGCCGTGGCTGCGATGCATGCAGCTCTCGGCCTCGAAGAAGTCCTGCAGCTTGAGCGTGCCGGCGCGCACCTGCTCGCTCATCTGCCACACGCCGGTGCCCGAGCCCAGCTCCTGGCCGCGCCATTTGCCCGACAGCATCGGGCCGCCCGAGACGCCGATGGTCGGCAGGTCGACGCTGGCCGCGCCCATCATCAGCGCGGGCGTGGTCTTGTCGCAGCCCATGAGCAGCACCACGCCATCGAGCGGGTTGCCGCGGATGCTTTCCTCGACGTCCATGCTCGCGAGGTTGCGGTACAGCATGGCGGTGGGGCGCAGGAGCGTCTCGCCCAGCGACATCACCGGGAACTCGAGCGGGAAGCCGCCGGCCTCGTACACGCCGATCTTCACCTGCTCGGCGAGCGTGCGGAAGTGCGAGTTGCAGGGCGTGAGTTCGCTGAAGGTGTTGCAGATGCCGATCACCGGGCGACCGTCGAACTGGTCGTGCGGCACGCCCTTGCCCTTCATCCAGCTGCGGTAGATGAAACCGTCGCGGTCGTGGCGTCCGAACCACTGCTGGCTGCGCAGTTCGCTGGCGGGCTTTTTCTTCGGGGCGTTGCTCATGGGATGTGTCTCTTCGTCGTTGATGCTTTGCGGAAATCCTCAGGGTTTTTCCTGCGGGAAGACCGTTTCAATCATCATATGATAAGCGTGACGAGCTGTCGCGCATTCAGGGTTTTCGAGTGGCCGGCACAGGCAAGAGCTGCCTGAATCCGGCCCCGATACGGGCAGGCAAACAGGCACCGGACACCACCAGAACCACACACCCACAGGCAGGCATGATCAAGAACGTTCACGGCAACACGGTCGACCGCATCGGCAGCGACATCGTCGCGGGCCGCTATGCGCCCGGCGCGTCGATTCCGCCGGAGCCGCTCTTGTGCGAAGAGCTCGGCGTGAGCCGGACCGTGGTGCGCGAATCGATCAAGTCGCTGATCGCCAAGGGCCTGGTGACCAGCGGCCCGAAGGTGGGCACGCGTGTGCAGCCGCCCGACCAGTGGAACTGGTTCGACGCCGATGTCATCGTCTGGCAGACGCAGGCGGGCCTGTCGGCCGAGTTCCTGCGCGACCTGCAGGACCTGCGCCGCGTGGTCGAGCCCGCCGCGGTGGCGCTGGCCGCCCAGCGCGCCACCGCCGAAGACATCGCCGACATGGAAGACGCCTACGCGGGCATGAAGCGCGCCATCGAGTTCGGCGGCGACTACATCACGCCCGACCTGCGCTTTCACCAGGGCCTCATCCGTTCCAGCCACAACCGCATGCTGGTGCAGATGAGCCGTGCGCTGGGCGCGTTGCTGCGCACCAGCTTCGAGATTTCGACCACTCGCAAGAACGGGCCCGCGAGTTCGCTGCCGCTGCACCGCGCGGTGCTCGATGCCGTCATCGCACGCGATCCGGCCGCCGCCGAAAAAGCCGTGCTGGTGCTCATCGACGGTGCGCGCCACGACATCGAGACGGTGCTGGCCTCGCGCAAGAAGATTCCGCGCATCAGCCGCCCGGCCACGCAGCTGAAGGCCTTCCCGCTCTAGACGCGGCGGCCGCGCAGACATCCCATAACAACACTGGAAAGTCAGGAGACGCAGATGCTGATGCAAAGGGCTATCGACGGATTTTTTCGCCTGCTGGAGTTCCTCGTCGTCGTGTGCATGGTGGCGATGGTCGTCATGGTGTTCGGCAACGTGGTGCTGCGCTACGGTTTCAATTCGGGCATTTCGGTGTCGGACGAGATGTCGCGCTACTGCTTCATCTGGCTCACCTACATCGGCGCCATGGTGGCGATGCGCGACGGCGCGCACCTGGGCGTCGACACGCTCATCAAGCACCTGCCGCTCATGGGCAAGAAGGTCTGCTTCTTCCTGAGCCAGTCGCTCATGCTGTTCTGCAACGTGCTCTTCTTCATGGGCACCTACGAGATGCACGAGCTGCAGGTGACCAACATCTCGCCCGTGGTCGGCATCTCGATGATCTGGGTCTACGGCATCGGCTACGTGGTGTCGGTGGTGATGGCCCTCTTCAACATCGACAAGCTCTGGCGATTGTTCAGGGGCCGGGTGCCCGACCAGGAGCTGATCCAGATCATGGAATCCGAAGAACAGGTGCTCGACGCCGCCGCACACGGGAAGGTGGCGCAATGACTGTCACGATCTTCATCGTCTCCCTGCTCGGCGCCATGGCACTGGGCATTCCGATCTCGTACTCGCTGCTGGTGTGCGGTGTCTCGCTGATGGGCTGGCTGGCCTACACCGGCGGCCTGCCGGCCTTCGACAGCCAGATCATCGCGCAGCGCTTTGTCGACGGTGCCGACAACTTCCCGCTGCTGGCCGTGCCGTTCTTCCTGCTGGCCGGCGAGTTCATGAACGCGGGCGGGCTCAGCCGGCGCATCGTCAACCTGGCGATGGCCTGGGTCGGCCACTACCGCGGCGGCATGGGCTATGTGGCGGTGCTGGCCGCGATCATCATGGCCTCGCTGTCGGGCTCGGCCGTGGCCGACACGGCCGCGCTGGCCGCGCTCCTCATCCCGATGATGAAGGCCGCCGGCTACCAGATGAACCGCTCGGCCGGCCTCATTGCCGCGGGCGGCATCATCGCGCCGGTGATCCCGCCGTCGATCGGGCTCATCGTGTTCGGCGTGGCGGGCAACGTGTCGATCACCAAGCTGTTCCTCGCAGGCATCGTGCCCGGCATCCTGATGGGGCTCGCGGTGGGCGTGGCCTGGTGGATCGTGGCCCGGAAGGACAACGTGAAGTCCTCGCCGCGCGTGCCCTGGGGCGAGCGGCTGAAGGTCACGGCGCAGGGCAGCCTGGCGCTGGCACTGCCGATCATCATCATCGGCGGCATGAAGTTCGGCGTCTTCACGCCGACCGAAGCCGCCGTGGTCGCGGCCGTCTATTCGCTCGTGGTGGGCCTCTTCATCTACGGCGAGCTCAAGGTGCGGGACCTGTACCGCCTCACGCTCGCGGCCGGCAAGACCACCGCGGTGGTGATGTTCCTCGTGGCCGCCGCGATGGTGAGCGCCTGGCTCATCACGGTGGCCAACATCCCGACCGAGGTGGTGGCGCTGCTGGAGCCCTTCCTGGACAACAAGACGCTGCTGATGTTCGTGATGATGGTGCTGATCGTCATTGTGGGCACCGCGCTCGACTTCACGCCCACCGTGCTCATCCTCACGCCGGTGCTGATGCCGGTGGTGCTCAAGGCCGGCATCGACCCGGTGTACTTCGGCGTGCTGTTCATCATGAACAACGCCATCGGCCTGATCACGCCGCCCGTGGGCACGGTGCTCAACGTGGTGAGCGGCGTGGCGCGCATCTCGATGGACGATGCCTTCAAGGGCGTGATGCCCTTCTTCATCGCCCACCTGGTGGTGCTGTTCACGCTGGTGTTCTTCCCGCAGCTCGTGACCGTGCCGCTCCAGTGGTGGATGGGGCGCTAGTTCTTCTTTTTTCCTGTCAGTCAGTTCGTTCAACCAACCCCTCGAATCGAAGGAGACAAGCATGTTGTTTCGCAGAACCCTGATGACCGCCGCCCTCGTGGCCGGCGGCCTGCTGGCGTCGACCGGCGCCCTCGCGCAATTTGCCGAACGCACGATCAAGTTCACCAACGGCGTGAACGAAGACCACCCCGTGGGCGTGGGCGTGAAGAAGATGCAGGAAGTGCTGGCGGCCAAGACCGGCGGCAAGATGAAGATCACGGCCTTCTGGGGCGGCGCCGCAGGCGGCGACCTGCCGGCCACGCAGGCGCTGCGCGCCGGCACGCAGGAAATGGTGTGCACCTCGAGCTCGCCGCTGGTGGGCATCGTGAAGGAGCTCGGCGCCTTCGACCTGCCGTTCCTGTTCGCCAACGAGAAGGAGGCCGACGCGGTGCTCGACGGCCCCGCGGGCGAGTACTTCAACAAGAAGCTCGAAGCCGCCGGTCTCGTGAACCTGGCCTACTGGGAGAACGGCTTCCGCAACCTCACCAACAGCAAGAAGCCCGTGGCCAAGGCCGAGGACTTCGAAGGCGTGAAGCTGCGCGTGATGCAGAACAACATCTTCCTCGATTCGTTCAAGACCCTGGGTGCCAACGCCGTGCCCATGGCCTTCGGCGAGGTGTTCACCGCACTCGAGACCCGCACCATCGACGGCCAGGAGAACCCCTTCGTGACCATCGAGACCTCCAAGTTCAGCGAGGTCCAGAAGTACCTGAGCGTGACGCGCCACGCCTACACGCCCTTCCTCATTCTCTACAGCAAGAAGCTCTGGGACCAGCTCAACCCGCAGGAGCAGGCGGTGCTGCGCGAGGCCGCGAAGGAAGGCCAGAAGGTCCAGCGCGAAGCCAACCGGGCGCTCAACGAGAAGTCGCTCGCCAGCCTGCGCAAGACCATGACGGTGAACGAAGTCTCGGCGGCCGAACAGAAGCGCATGCTGGAGAAGGTCAAGCCCGTGTACGACAAGAACGTGCCCAACATCGGCACGGAAGCCGTGGGCGTGGTCACCGACGCGCTGAAGAAGGCGCGCGGGGGCTGACCGAGGCTTTCGGCCATGCGCTGAATGTGTGCAAGAGCCGCGCGGCACCCGCCGCCGCGGCTTTTTCTTTTTGCGGAATCCCTTTCATGAAAATCACGCAGCTCGAAACCATCCGCCTCGGCGAATTTCCCAACATCCTGTGGGTGCGCCTGCACACCGACGAGGGCCTGGTCGGGCTCGGCGAGACCTTCATGGGCGCCGAAGCGGTCGAGGCCTACCTGCACGAATGGGCGGCGCTGAAGCTGCTGGGCACCGACCCGCTGCAGATCGAGGCGCGCAACCGCGACATCACGGGCTACCTCGGCTGGCGTGGGTCGGGCGTGGAAACGCGCGGCAACTCGGCCGTCGACATCGCCCTGTGGGACCTGTTCGGCAAGGCCGCCAACATGCCGGTGCACACGGCGCTGGGCGGCAAGAGCCGCGATGCGATCCGCATCTACAACACCTGCGCGGGCTACCAGTACATCCGCAGCGCCACCAACCAGACCAGCTCGAACTGGGGCCTGGCCAACAACAACGGCCCGTACGAAGACCTGCAGGGCTTCCTGCACCATGCCGACGAACTGGCCGAGTCGCTGCTGTCCGAAGGCATCACGGCCATGAAGATCTGGCCTTTCGATCCGGCGGCGGAGAAGAGCCACGGGCAGTACATCAGCAACGCCGATCTCGACACCGCGCTCGAGCCCTTCCGCAAGATCCGCCAGGCGGTGGGCGGCAAGATGGACATCATGGTCGAGTTCCACAGCCTGTGGCGGCTGCCGATGGCGCAGAAGATCGCGCGCGCGCTGCAGGAGTTCGACACCTTCTGGCACGAAGACGCCATCCGCATGGACAGCCTCGACCTGCTCAAGCAGTACGCGAAGGACTGCCAGGCGCTCGTCTGCGCCAGCGAGACGCTGAGCTACAAGTGGGGCTTCAAGGACTACCTGCAGACCGGCGTCGCCGGGGTCGCGATGCTCGACCTGAGCTGGTGCGGCGGCCTCACCGAGGCGCGCAAGATCGCCGCCATGGCCGACGCCTGGCAACTGCCCGTGGCACCGCACGACTGCACCGGGCCGGTGGTCTGGGCCGCCTCCACGCACCTGAGCCTGCATGCGCCCAATGCGCTCATCCAGGAGAGCGTGCGCGCCTTCTTCACCGGCTGGTACAAGGAACTCGTCACCGAGCTGCCGAAGGTCGAGAACGGCATGATCAGCCTCAATGACAAGCCCGGCCTCGGCCTGGAGCTGCTGCCCGACCTGCACAAGCGCGCCGACGCGATCGTGCGGGTGTCGAAAGCGGCGTAGCGCCGTCGCCTGTCAGCGGTTGTCGTCGGTGCGCAGCCGCAGCAGGGCGCGCACGAAGCCGTGGTCCGAGCGCGAGCGGTCGCGCCCTTCGTGCAGGTGGTCGTTGAAGTAGTCGACGCGGCGCACGTCGCCCAGGCTGTGGCGGCTGCTGGCAACGAACTCTTCGCTCACCAGGATCTGGTCGAGCACGTCCGGAAAGCCCTGGTGGATGTGCGAATAGGCCACGTCCTTCTTCAGCGCCGACTCGCCCTGCATCTCGTAGGCGTTGAACAGCGCCACGTCGCGCGCGGCCTTGTCGTAGGCCACTTCGGAGGTGGCGGCCACCAGCTGCGTGGTCACGCTGTGCGGGTTGTCGTTGAAGTCGCCCATCACCACCAGCGGCACGTTGGTGCCCTGCAGCAGGTCGATCACGATGCAGCGCAGGGCCGCGGCCTCGGCGCCGCGCATCAGCAAGGAGCGCAGCGAGGCCATCGCACCGATCTTGCGGTCGTCGCGGTCTTCCAGGTGGTTGCCCTGCGCGTCCTGCAGGAACTTGGGGCGCTTGGACTTCAGGTGCACCGTCAGCACATGCACCTGCTGGCCGTGCTTCATGCGCACGGTGGCCAGCAGGGGCGGGCGTTCGAAGCGCGTGTGCGGGCCGATGCCCGGCACCTCGACACCGAAGCCCGCGGGAAAGTCGACGAAGGACTGCACGCTGTCCACCTGCAGCCGCGTGACGATGCCGACGCGCGGCGTGCCCTGTGCGCCCGGCCGCCCGGGCGTGCCCGGCGGGCTCGCGGGCGGCGGCGAGTTCTCGGCGCCCGGCACCGAGACGAAGTCGTAGCGCAGCCCGCTGCGGCCAATGGCGGCCTTCAGCGCGGCCTCGTCCCACACCTCCTGCACCGCGAGCACGTCGGCGTTGAGCGCGTGGATGCGCTCGCCGATCCAGTCGATCTTGCGTTCGTATTCGCGCTCGTTGTAGGCGTCCTGGTTCTCGTAGTACACGCGGTGCGGGTTCGCGAGGTTGAGCAGGTTGCAGGTCGCGACGAAGAGCGTGGCGTAGTTGGGCGGGATGTAGGAGGGCATGGCCCGCACATTGTGTCCTGAGACGGTGCAAACGAACCTGCTGCGCCGGCCGCCCCGGCAGAAACGAAAAAGGGCACCGAAGTGCCCTTTGTTGAATCGACGCGTGTATCGACGCGTGTGTGCGTTTCAGCGACCGAACGAACGACCGCCGCCGCCACCGGAGCGGCCACCACCGCCACCGCCGTAGCCACCACCGCCGCCACCCGAGCGGCCACCGCCACCCGAACGGTTGCCGCCGTAGCCACCGCCGCCGCCCGGGCGACCGCCGCGACCGCGACCACCCATGTGGTCGACGCTCGTGCGCAACGGGTCCGGCTGGCCGGCGCCGCCGCCTGCGACGGCTTCGGCGCGCAGGTGCGCGACCTGGTTGGCCTGCGTCGGGCTGTGGCTGTTGCCGTGATGGCGCGGTTGGCGCTCTTCGTGCGGTGCGTGGTGATGGGGCTGCTGCGGTGCGCGCGGCTGGCCTTGCTGCGGGCCGCGGCCTTGAGCGGGACGGGCTGCGCCCTGGCCACGCGGGCCCTGGCCCTGGCCTTGGCCGCCACCGTTGGCATTGCGGCCTTGACCGCCGCCCTGGCCGCCACCGCGGCGTTGACCGCCGCCATTGCCGCCGCCACCACCGCCGTTGCCGCCACCCTGGCCGGCCTTGTTCTCGCGGATGCGCGACATCATTTCGGTGCGTGCGGCCTTGGCGGCTGCCTGCATGACTTCGCGGCTCGGCGGACGGCCGGCGCCGCCCCAGATCGTCTGGCGACCCATGGCGATCGGCTCGGCGCGTTCGCCTTCTTCAGGACCGAAGCCCTCGACCTTCTGCACCGGGATCGTCTGCTTCGTGAAGCGTTCGATTTCCTGCATGAAGCCTTCTTCGTCCAGGCACACGAAGCTCACGGCCTCGCCGCTCGAACCGGCGCGGCCGGTGCGGCCGATGCGGTGCACGTAGTCTTCGCTGACGTTCGGGATCTCGTAGTTCACGACGTGCGGCAGCTCGTCGATGTCGATGCCGCGGGCAGCGATGTCGGTGGCCACCAGGGCGCGGATGTCGCCGCTCTTGAAGCCGGCCAGCGCCTGCGTGCGGGCGCTCTGGCTCTTGTTGCCGTGCAGCGCCATCGCCTCGATGCCGTTCTTGGTGAGGAATTCGGCCACGCTGTTGGCGCCGAACTTGGTGCGCGTGAACACGAGCACCTGGCTCCACTTGTTCTCGTTGATGATGTGCGCGAGCAGCGCCTTCTTCTTGCCGCGGCCCACGGGGTGGATCACCTGCGTGATGCGCTGCACCGTGGTGTTGCGCGGCGTGACCTGGATGCTCTGCGGGTTCTTGAGCAGCGAGCCGGCGAGGTCGCGGATCTCGTCGCTGAAGGTGGCCGAGAACAGCAGGCTCTGCTTTTCCTTGGGCACCAGGGCCAGGATCTTCTTCACGTCGTGGATGAAGCCCATGTCCAGCATGCGGTCGGCTTCGTCCAGGATCAGCATCTGGACCTGGCTCAGGTCGAGCATGCCCTGCTGCTGCAGGTCGAGCAGGCGGCCGGGGGTGGCCACGAGGATGTCGACGCCCTTCTTGAGCTTGCTGATCTGCGGGTTCATGCCCACGCCGCCGAAGATCACGGTGGAGTCGAGCTGCAGGTACTTGCCGTAGGTGCGCACCGACTCTTCGACCTGGGCCGCGAGTTCACGCGTGGGGGTCAGCACGAGGGCACGGATGCCGATGCCGCCGAACTTGTTGGTGGCGCTGCGGCTCATGGTGAGCTTGTGCAGCATCGGCAGGGTGAAGGCCGCGGTCTTGCCGGTGCCGGTCTGGGCGCCGCCCAGCAGGTCGTGGCCGTCGAGGACCACGGGAATGGCTTGCGCCTGGATGGGGGTGGGGGTGTCGTAGCCGTGCTCGTGCACAGCCTTCAAGATGGCGGGAGCCAGCTTCAGTTCGTCAAAATTCATTGTGGAAACAACAAGCGCCATACACGGCGCAGTGGCATCGGCCCGCCAGGCGTCGTTTTGGGGTGACGCCGAGCCAGTCAAGGCAGATGAAGGTCAGGGGTGGGAGCCGGAAGACCCGCGGTGATTTGGGGTTTTCTTCGTCCCCGGCAGAGAGCCGGTTTGCGGGCAACTGGACCCGGCAACGAGGACTATTGTCGCATGAGTCGATAATCATGGGTTCGCCGCGCCCGGATCACTGTCCGGACGACCGTGCTTTTACGCAAATCCCAAGCTACCCAAGGTAATCATTCACAGATGGCTCAATACGTCTATTCGATGAACCGCGTCAGCAAGACCGTGCCGCCCAAGCGGCAGCTCTTGAAGGACATTTCGCTCTCTTTCTTCCCCGGCGCCAAGATCGGCGTGCTCGGCCTGAACGGCTCGGGCAAGTCCACGCTGCTCAAGATCATGGCGGGTGTGGACAAGGAATTCGAGGGCGAGGCCCTGCCCATGCCGGGAATGACGATCGGCTACCTGGAGCAGGAACCCAAGCTCAACGCCGAGCACACGGTGCGCGAATCGGTCGAGGAGTCCATGGGCGCGGTGTTCGCGGCCAAGGCCCGCCTCGAAGAGGTGTACATCGCCTACGGTGCCGAAGACGCCGACTTCGACGCGCTGGCGGCCGAGCAGGCCCAGCTTGAAGCCATCATCGCCACCGCCGGCACCGATTCCGAGCACCAGCTCGAAATTGCCGCCGACGCGCTGCGCCTGCCGCCGTGGGACGCCAAGATCGGCCTGCTGTCGGGTGGTGAAAAGCGCCGCGTGGCGCTGTGCCGCCTGCTGCTGTCCAAGCCCGACATGCTGCTGCTCGACGAACCGACCAACCACCTGGACGCCGAATCGGTCGAGTGGCTCGAAGTGTTCCTGCAGCGCTTCACGGGCACCGTGGTGGCCATCACCCACGATCGCTACTTCCTGGACAACGCCGCCGAGTGGATCCTGGAAATGGACCGC
Organism: Variovorax sp. GW460-12-1-14-LB1; assembly: GCF_059423605.1. Classification (NCBI taxonomy): domain Bacteria; kingdom Pseudomonadati; phylum Pseudomonadota; class Betaproteobacteria; order Burkholderiales; family Comamonadaceae; genus Variovorax; species Variovorax sp. GW460-12-1-14-LB1. The sequence continues at coordinate 106,153 of NZ_JBWKYF010000003.1, read as the reverse complement.
GGTCGCGGCATTCCCTGGAAGGGCAACTACAGCACCTGGCTCGAGCAGAAGGGCGAACGCCTGGCGCAGGAGCAAAAGAGCGAAGAAGCCCACGCCAAGGCCCTGAAGAAGGAACTCGAGTGGTCGCGCCAGAACCCGAAGGCACGCCAGGCCAAGAGCAAGTCGCGCCTGGCCCGCTTCGAAGAGCTGAGCGACATGGAATACCAGAAGCGCAACGAAACGCAGGAAATCTTCATTCCTGTGGCCGAGCGACTGGGCCAGCAGGTGTTCGAATTCCACGGCGTCAGCAAGTCCTTCGGCGACCGCATGCTGATCGACAACCTGAGCTTCACCGTGCCGCCGGGCGCGATCGTCGGCATCATCGGCCCGAACGGCGCCGGCAAGTCGACGCTGTTCAAGCTGCTCGCGGGCAAGGAAAAGCCGGACACGGGCGAGGTCGTCATCGGCCAGACCGTGAAGATGGCCTTCGTCGACCAGCACCGCGACGAACTGGCGTCCGACAAGACCGTGTGGGAAGACATCTCGAACGGCCTGGACATCATCAACGTCGGCAAGTTCCAGATGGCCAGCCGCGCGTACGCGGGCCGCTTCAACTTCAACGGCGCCGACCAGCAGAAGAAGGTCGGCACGCTGTCGGGCGGTGAACGCGGTCGCCTGCACTTGGCCAAGACGCTGATCGCGGGCGGCAACGTGCTGCTGCTGGACGAACCGTCGAACGACCTGGACGTGGAAACCCTGCGCGCCCTGGAAGACGCGCTGCTCGAGTTCGCCGGCACCGTGATGGTCATCAGCCACGACCGCTGGTTCCTCGACCGCATCGCCACGCACATCCTCGCGGCCGAAGGCGACAGCCAGTGGACCTTCTTCGACGGCAACTACCAGGAGTACGAAGCCGACAAGAAGAAGCGCCTGGGCGAAGAAGGCGCCAAGCCCAAGCGCATGCGCTACAAGGCACTCAAGTAAGACAGGACGCAGGCGGCTTCGGCCGCTTCGACGACCAGAGCGCGCGGTTCCGCAAGGGGCCGCGCGCTTTGTCGTTCAGGGGGCGCCGTGGCCGACGAGGTCCGCGTCGAGCCAGCCGCGCAGGCTGTTGACGAAGGCCAGCGCTTCGACGCGGGGCAGGTCGTCCACGCGCACGACCGCTTCGGTCAGCTGCCCTTCGCGCAGCCGACGGGCACGCCCGATGCCGTCGAGCAGCCCGCAGTGCAGCGGCGGCGTGACCCAGCGGCCGTCGAGCCGCAGCGCGATGTTGCCGCGCGTGCATTCGGTGATCTCGCCATCGCGGTTCCACAGCAGCGTGTCGAACACGCCCGGCTCGGCGGGCGCGAAGGCTTCGTAGTGCGCGCGGCGCGTGGTCTTGAAGCGCGAGAAATCGCTGTCGGCCTCATCGAAGGCGCGCGCGGCCAGCTGCAGGCGCACGCGCGGTGGCGCAGCGTCCATGGCGAAGGCCTCGGCGCGCGGTTGTCCTTGTGCATCGAGCAGCAGGCGCACGCGCCATGTGCCTGCGGCATGCGCTGCGCGCAGTTGGTCCAGGCAGGCCGTCAGGTGTGCTTCGTGCCACGGATAGCCGAAGTGCACCGCCGCGTTGCGCATGCGGGCGAAGTGCGCGGGCGCATCGCGCAGTGCGCCATCGGTCAGCGCCAGGGTTTCGAGCAGTTCGAAGGACGTCATGGTTGCGAAGATACCGCTGCGTTGAGGAAAGCACGCTTGTGCCGCCACTCGTCCCACTCCGCATCGGCCTGCGCATCGGCCGTGATGCCGCTGCCGATGCCGCAGCGCGCGGCGCCGTCGCGCAGCGTGACGGTGCGGATCGGCACGTTGAAGGTCGCGTGCCCGCCGGGCCGCACCACGCCCACGGCACCGCAGTACACGCCGCGCGCGTCGGGCTCCAGCGCGCGGATCATGCGCATGGCGCTCACCTTCGGCGCGCCGGTGATGGAACCGCAGGGGAACAGCGCCGCGAACAGGTCGGCCAGCGTCGTGCCTTCGCGCAGGCGGGCTTCCACGTCGGAGGTCATCTGCCACACGGTGGGCAGCGCCTCGGTGTGGAAGAGGCGCGGCACGCGCACCGAGAAGGGCTGGGCCACGCGCGAGAGGTCGTTGCGGATCAGGTCCACGATCATCACGTTCTCGGCGCGCTCCTTGGGCACGGTGCGCAGCCGCAGCGCGTGGGCCGCGTCCTCGGCGGGCGTGGCGCCGCGCGGCGCGGTGCCCTTCATGGGGCGCACGAGGATGCGGTCGCCGTCGCGGTCGAAGAACAGCTCGGGCGACACCGACAGCACCTGCTCGTCGCCGGTGTCGATGAAGGCGCCGTAGCCGTTGGGCTGCGCTTGCCGCAGCGCATGGAACCAGGCCTGCGCGTCGCCGTCGAAAGTGGCGTGCAGCGGCGCCGTGTAGTTGAGCTGGTACAGCACGCCGTCGGCGATGGCGCGGTGGATCGCGGCCATGTTGCGGTCGAAAGCCTCGCGCGACAGCTCGGCCGTCCACGCGACGGGCGCTACAGCGGGTGCCGGCGTATCCGGCCATGGCAACGCCTCGTCATGCACGCCGAACCACGCCAGCGGCCCGTCGGGTGCATGCACCTCGAACGCCGGGTCGAAGGCCGCGGCGGCTTCGTAGCGCAGGTGGCCGACGCACCAGCGACCTTCGCGGGCCAGCGCCTCGACGGTCTCCAGCACAGGGCGCACCTCGTGCGGCGCATGGGCGACGAGCACGCGCACCGGTGTGCCGAAGGCGGCGCGCAACCGGGTCGCCCCGTCGGTGCGCGGGTCGGCGAAATCGATCAGCGTGGACAGCAAGCGCGCGCCCGGGCCTTTTTGTCAGGTGGCCGCGCGGACCGGCGCTGCTGCTGCTGCTGCGCCCGCCGATCCCGCGAGGGCCCGCTTGCGCACCGCGTAGATGTTGTTGCGCAGCGCGTAGAGCTCGTCGGCATACGACAGCGGCACGGCCACCTTGTTGACGACGCGGTCGAGGGCGTCGAGTTCTTCCAGCAGCTTGTCGCGCTCGGCCTGGCTCTGGCCGGCGTCCACCTTGGCCTCGATGTCGCGCAGCCGCGCGTACCAGCGGAACACGCGCCGGCGCACGCGGAACTGGTACAGCGGCGGGATCACGCGGCTCAGTGGCAGCATCAGCACCAGCATGCCGCCCAGCACCAGCCACATGCGCTCGACCAGGTTGCTGGCCCAGAACGGCAGGTACCGCTGCCAGAACGGCGGCGTGCCGTTGATCGCGCGGTCGCCCTCGGGGCTCACGGGCAGTTCGCTGGTGCGGGTGTTGGGGAAGTCGCGCGCGCGGTTGAACCAGCCGGCGTCGCTGTGCACGGTCTGCGCGGCCTGCGCGAACAGCTGGCGCAGGGCCGGGTGGGTCTCGTCGCGCGACAGCAGCGAGGTGGTGGCGGCCAGCAGCGACACGTCGTGCAGCGGCAGGTCCTTCGACAAGTCGACCACGCCGCGCGGCAGCGTCACGGCCGAGAGGAACGGAAAGCGCCGCGTGTAGGCCTCGGCCTGGCCGAAGTCCATGAGCTGGATGTCGCCGGCGCGCAGCAGGCGCTGTACCTGCGGCGACTGCGGCGCCGAGAACAGCACGATGGCGTCGAGCAGCCCGGCCTGCAGCGCCTCGGCGGCGGCGGCCTGCTCGAGGTTCGACAGCAGCAGGTCGTCGGGCCCGAGCCTGTTGGCCTTGAGCAGCCGCTCCATGATCTCGGGCAGCCCGCTGCCGGGCAGGTCGACGTTCACGCGCAGGCCGCGCAGCTGCGTGAGCGAGGTCAGGGTGCTGGTCTTGCGGTCGATCTTCTGGGCGCTGTCGGTGCGGTAGAAGAGCCAGATCGGCTCGAAGAACAGCGCGCCCAGCGAGCGCAGGCCGGCCTCCTCGTCGGCCACCGGGTCGGCGCTGCCGCCGCGCACGAAGGCCACGTCGGCGCCGCCGGTGCGCAGCAGCTGCAGGTTCTCGGTCGAGCCCGAGGTGGCCTTGAGCTCGACGGTGATGCCGCTGTGCTTCAGGGCGTCCGCGTAGCGCTTGCCGAACTGCGCGTAGGCGCTGCCCGTGGGGCCGGTGGCCAGCGTCACGTGCTTGGGCGGTTGCGGCTGCAGCCACCAGTAGGCCGCAATCAGCAGGCCGATGACGATGAACACGATCGGGCCGGCCGAGGCGATCAGGTCGCGGATCGACAGCAGGATCAGCTTCAGGGTGCGGGGAAACGCCATGGGGTGCCTCGTCGTGCGGTGCGCGCGTCAGCCGCGCGGTGCGGCCAGGTCGGCGGCGCAGGGAATGTGCAGCTCGCCCACGGTCATCGCGCGCGCGGCGCGCACGGCGCGCACGGTGGCGATGGCGGTGGCCTCGGCGGCCATGGTGCTCAGCACGGTCATGCCGGGCGCATCGCCTTCGAGCGGCACGCGGCCGGTGGCCAGCGCGAACAGCGTGTCGCCGTCGCTCATGGTGTGCACCGGGTTGATGGCGCGCGCCAGGCCGTCGTGCGCCACCATGGCGAGCCGGTTGGCCTGCACCTTGGTCAGCACCGCGTCGGTGGCGATCACGCCGATGGTGGTGTTGGTGCCCGCCAGCAGCGGCTTGGGCAGCTCGCCGCGCAGCAGCGCGCGGCGCGTGTCGAGCAGGGCGCTGCCGTCCTCGGTGCGCGCGCCGGCCACGGGCAGGGCAGTGTCGGGGTCGATCACGTCGCCCAGCGAATTGACCGCGATGAGTGCGCCGACCGTGACACCACCCACGGTGACCGAGGCGGTGCCGATGCCGCCCTTCATCGCGCGGTGCACACCGAACAGCTTGCCCACCAGCGCGCCGGTGCCCGCGCCCACGTTGCCTTCGGCGGGCGCGTCGGTCGAGGCGGCTTCGCAGGCGGCGTAGCCCGCGGCCGCATCGGGGCGGATGCGCGCGTCGCCCATCGGCAGGTCGAACAGCACGGCGGCCGGCACGATGGGCAGGGTGCCGAAGCGCACGTCCATGCCGACGCCGCGTTCTTCGAGCCAGCGCATCGCGCCCTCGGCGGCGGCCAGGCCCCAGGCGCTGCCGCCCGCGAGCATGACGGCGTGCACTTCCTGCACGAGGTTGCCGGGCGAGAGCAGGTCGGTCTCGCGCGTGCCGGGCGCGGCGCCGCGCACATCGACACCGGCCACGGCGCCGTCGCGCGCAATGATCACGGTGCAGCCGGTGGGGCGGCGGGTGTCGGAGAAATGGCCGACTTCGATGCCGGCGACGTCGGTGATGGCACCGGCGCGAGAAGAGGGGGAAGAAGACGCAGCGGACATGGCGGCCGATTATGGGACCGCGACCTTTACGATCCCCACAATGACAGTTGCAAGAAGTTTCTCCCCCGAGGGCGGCAGCCGCCACGTGGTGGTGATCGGCGCGGGCGCGGTGGGCTGTGCCACCGCCATCGAGGCTCTGCGCGCGGGCCTGCGCGTGACGCTGGTGGAGCCCGGCGAGCCGGGTGGCCCGCAGGCCACGAGCTACGGCAACGCCGGCTGGCTGTCGTCGCACTCCGTGGTGCCGCCCGCGCTGCCGGGGGCCTGGCGCAAGGTGCCGGGCTGGCTGGCCGACCCGCTCGGGCCGCTGGCGTTGCGCTGGCGCCACCTGCCGCGCGCGCTGCCGTGGCTGTTGCGCTACCTGGCCTCGGGCTGGACCGAGGCGCGCGTGCAGCGCACCGCCGACGCATTGCGCACGCTGCTGGCCGATGCGCCCGCGCTGCATGCGCAACTGGCCGCCGAGGCCGGCGTGCCGCAGCTCATCGAGCGGCGCGGGCTGCTGCATGCCTACCGTTCGCGCGCCGAGTTCGACGGCGATGCGCTGGGCTGGCGCGTGCGCCGGCGCGCCGGCGTCCAGTGGGAAGAATGGCCGGCGGACGAACTGCGCCGCCGCGAGCCCGATCTGGCCGCGCGCTACACGCTCGGCATCTTCGTGCCCGAAGCCGGCCACTGCCGCAATCCGGGCGCCTACGTGGCGGCCCTGGCGCACCATGCGCTCGCTGCGGGCGCCGAACGCGTCGCCGCCCGGGCCACCGGCTTTCGCATCGAGGGCGGCCGGCTGCGCGCCGTGCGCACGGAGGCCGGCGAGATCGCCTGCGACGGCGCCGCCATCTGCGCCGGCGCGCGCTCGGGCCCGCTGGCCGCCGCGGCCGGCTCGGCGGTGCCGCTGGAGTCCGAGCGCGGCTACCACGTGGTGCTCGAAGGCGCCACGGCCGGCCCGCGCACGCCGACCATGGTGGCCGACGGCAAACTCATCGCGCACTGGATGGACGGCGGCCTGCGCGCGGCAGGCCAGGTGGAGATCGCGGGCCTCGAAGCGGCGCCCGACTGGCGCCGCGCCGAGATCCTGCACGCGCATCTGCAATCGATGTTTCCGTCGCTGGCACCGCCCGCGCCCGGCGCGCCTTCGGTGGCGCATTGGCTCGGACACCGCCCGAGCCTGCCCGACGGCCTGCCGTGCATCGGCCCGTCGGCGGCCAGCGCCGACATCGTGCTGGCCTTCGGGCATGGCCACGTCGGCCTGTGCGGCTCGGCGCGAACAGGGCGGCTGGCGGCGCAGCTGCTGGCGGGCGTTGCGGCGGAGATACCGCTGGCGCCCTTCGATCCGGGGCGCTTCAGGTCCTGAGGTTCAGTTCGCCGGCGTGATCGACAGCACGGTGAGTGCGCCGTCGACCTTGTCGACGGTGAACTTCACCTTGTCGCCGGCCTTCACCTTGGCGAGCAGCGCCGGGTCGCTCACGCGGAACACCATGGTCATGCCGGTCATCTCGAGGTTCGGGATGTCGCCGTGGCGCAGGGTGATCTTCTTGGCGTCGGTGTCGACCTTGCGGACTTCGCCGTCGACCTGGGGCAGCGCGGCCTGCGCGAACGCCGCGGCGGCGAGCACGAGGGTGGAGAGGGCGGTGAGGACTTTTTTCATGGTCGGTGTTCCTTCCTGGTTTGGATGGGATGAAGAGTGAAGAGGGGCTCAGCGGTAGCTCTGGAAGACACGCGTGCTGCCGTCGGCCAGCACCAGCAGCACGTCGTAGGCGTCGCGCTGGTCGCCGTAGGCCGGGCCGTCCATGCCGGGCGAGCCGATGGGCATGCCGGGCACGGCCAGGCCGATGGCCTTGGGCTTTTCCTTCAGCAGGCGCTGCATCTCGCGCGCCGGCACGTGGCCTTCGATGGCGTAGCCGCCGACGCGGCCGGTGTGGCACGAACCCAGCTTCGCCGGAATGCCGAGCCGCTCGCGCGCCGGGCCGTTGCCCTCGTCGTGCACGCGCGTGGCAAAGCCGTTCTTGTTGAGGTGCTTGACCCAGTCCTGGCAGCAGCCGCAGTTCGGGTCTTTCCAGATCTCGACCATCGGCGCGGCGGCCTGCGCGGCGAGCGGCAGGGACGCGGTGGCGGCGGCGAGTTTCAGGAGGGTTCGTCGTTGCATGGTGGGATTTCCTTTCAGTGGGTCATCGTGCGGGCGCGGCAGCGACCCGCACGCGCACGCGGCCGGCCATGCCGAGTTCGTAGTGGTCCTTCACGAGGCAGGCGAAGTCGAAGTCGCCGGCGCGGTTGAAGGTCCAGATCAGTTCGCCGGTCTTGCCCGGCTGCACATGCGCCATCCAGGGCTCGTCGTGCTCCATGCCGGGGTGCTTCTTCATCATGGCGGCATGGTCCTCGATGACGGCGGTGGTGCCAAGCACGAGCTCGTGCAGGTCCTTGCCGCGGTTCTTCAGCCGCAGGCGGATGGTGTCGCCTTCGCGCACCTCGAGGACCGAGGGCGTGAACGTCATGTCGTCGGCCATCGCGATGTCGATGGTGCGCTTCACGGCGCTGGCCTTGCCGGCGATGCCCCAGGCTTTCTGCTCGGGCGCGAGTGATGCGGCGGCGGCCTTGCCGGCTTCGGGTGCGTGGTTTTCGTGGGCCGTGGCGAAGGTGGTGGCGGCCGCCAGTGCGAGGCCGGCGACGAGGGGGGAGAAACGGGTGTTCATGAATGGAATCTCAAAAGATTGGATGGATGCGATCAGTGGTTGTGGGCTCCATGGCCCGAGGGCTTGCGCACGGTGGCGCTGCCGCTGTCGGGGCTCGCGGGTGCGGTGCCCGTCTTGCGCGGCGCCACCGGCGCGCCGCTGGCCGACACCTCGCGCGCGACCGTGCCGGCCGGGTGCTTGAACCAGCCCGGGTCGCGGTAGTCGCCCGGCTTCTGGTCGCGCCGCACCTTCAGCAGCGTGAACATGCCGCCCATCTCGGCCGAGCCGAAGGGGCCGGTGCCGGTCATCATGGGCACGGTGTTCTCGGGAATGGGCATCTCCATCTCGCCCATGTCGGCCATGCCCTTGTCGCCCATCACCATGTAGTCGGGCACGAGCTTCTTGATCTTCTCGGCCACGCCCTTGTGGTCCACGCCGATCATGGTCGGCACGTCGTGGCCCATCGGGCCCATCGTGTGGTGCGCCTTGTGGCAGTGCAGCGCCCAGTCGCCTTCCTCGTCGGCGATGAACTCCATCTGCCGCATCTGGCCCACCGCCACGTCCACCGACACCTCGGGCCAGCGCGCGGTGCGCGGCACGGGGCCGCCGTCGGTGCCCGTGACCTCGAACTCGTGGCCGTGGATGTGGATCGGGTGGTTGGTCATCGTGAGGTTGCCCGCGCGGATGCGCACGCGGTCGCCACGGCGCACGTTGAGCGTGTCGATGGCCGGGAACACGCGGCTGTTGAAGCTCCAGATGTTGAAGTCGGTCATGGTGTTGACCTTGGGCGTGGCGCTGCCGGGCTCCACGTCGAAGCTGCCGAGCAGGAAGCAGAAGTCGCGGTCGACCTTCTCGATCAGCGGATGCTCCGCCTTCGGGTGCGTGACCCAGAAGCCCATCATCCCCATCGCCATCTGCACCATCTCGTCGGCATGCGGGTGGTACATGAAGGTGCCGGGGCGGCGCGCCGTGAACTCGTAGACGAAGGTCTTGCCCGGCGGAATGTGCGGCTGCGTGATACCGCCCACGCCGTCCATGCCGTTGGGCAGGCGCTGGCCGTGCCAGTGCACGGTGGTGTGCTCGGGCAGCTTGTTGGTCACGAAGATGCGCACGCGGTCGCCCTCGACCACCTCGATGGTCGGGCCGGGCGACTGGCCGTTGTAGCCCCACATGTTGACCTTGAAGCCGGGCGCCATCTCGCGCACCACGGGTTCGGCGACGAGGTGGAATTCCTTGACGCCGGCGTTCATGCGCCAGGGCAGCGTCCAGCCGTTGAGCGTGACGACGGGGTTGTAGGGCCGGCCGTTGGGCGGCACCAGAGGTGGCGCGGTGGCGGTCGATGCCTGCGTCACCGGCTCGGGCAGCGCGGCCATGCTCACGCGGCTCACGGTGGTGGCGGCCACGGCCGTGGCGGCGCCCGCAAAGAAGTTGCGACGGTTCATGTCAGTGGCCTCCCGCCGCAGGTTCGTTGGTGGCCGCGGTCTGCAGGGCCGTCATGCCGCCGGGCGAGCTGCCCGTGAGCACCAGTTGAAGGTCGGTGTCGGCCAGCCAGAAGTCGCGCTGGGCCTCCATGCCGGCGTTCACGGCGAGCATGCTCGCGCGCGTTTCGCCGAGCAGTTCCCACACGCTGGCGAGCATGCCGTTGTAGCGCAGCACCATCTCTTCGTTCACCTGCTTGCGCAGCGGCAGCACCTCGTCGCGGTAGCGGCGCGCCAGGGCGTAGGCGGTGTTCCAGCCCTGCCAGGCTTCGCGCGCCTCGCTGGCGGCGAGCACGCCCACGTCGCGCACGCGTGCGGCCGACTGCAGGTACTGCGCCTCGGCGCGGCCGCTGCGGGCCTGGCCCCAGTCGAAGATCGGAATCGGCAGCTCGAGCTCGAAGCCGCGCGTGGTCGATTTCGAGCGATCGGCGTCGTTCTCGAAGGTGGTGTTGCGCACCACGCCCAGTTCCATCGCATTGATCACGCTCGTGGCGTGCGTGAGGCCGAGCGAGCCGGCCACGGCCGTGTTCTGCGCCCGCGCCGAGCGCACGTCGAGCCGGTCGCGCAGCGCCAGGGCCTGCACGTCGCCGAGTTCGGGCGCGGCCTTCGGCAGCGGCGGCAGGCGGTCGGGCAGGGTGTAGCCGGTGCGCGCGCCGCTCAGGCCCAGCAGGCGCGTGAGCTGTTCGCGGCTGGCGACGGCCGCCTGTTCGGCGCGTGCGAGCTGCGCGGACGCGTCGGCCAGCAGCAGCTGTTCGCGCGTGCGCTGCAGCGCGCTCCAGTTGCCGACCTGGGCCATGCGGTGCGCCAGTTCGGCGCCAGCCTCGGTGGCGTCCTTCGCGTCGCGCAGGTAGCTCACGCTCTGCTGCGCGGCCACCGCGCGCACCCAGGCGCGGCGGGTGTCGGCGGCCAGCAGCAGCACGCTTTGCGCCGCCTGCAGCTTGGCCGCTTCGTGCCGTTGGCCGGCCCAGCGCGCCTGCCATGGCAGCGTGAGCAGGCCCACCACGTTGAAAGTCAGCATGCGCTCGAACTCGCGTTCGCTGCCCTGCGCCAGGCGGCTGAAGGACAGCACGGGGTTCGGCAGGCTCGCGGCCTGCACGCGGTCGGCGTCGCTCAGTTGCAGCGTGGCAAAGGCGTCCTGCACGCGCGGGCTGTTGACGAGCGCGATGCGCACGGCGGCTTCGGCGTCCAGCGGCTTGGCCAGCAGCGCGTCGACGCTTTGCTGCGAGGCGTCGTCCGGCTTGCGCTGGGCCGCGGCGCCCGCCATGAGCGGGTTGCCGTCGACCAGCGCCTGCACGTCGCCCGCGCCGCCGTCGGGCGACAGGCTGGCGCAGCCGGCGAGCACCAACGCAGCGGTCAGCGCGGTGGCGGTTCTGAGGAATGAGAGGGGACTTTTTCGCCCGAGGGGCGGGCTATCTGTTCGATAGCAGGGGATGCCGGCATACGGCCGGCGAGCAAGGGAATTCACGAGCGATCTCCATGGGCAATACGGCGAACGCTGCGAGCCGGGAAGGGCTCACTGCGGACGGACTACGGGCAGGAAGATCAGGAAATGGGCGGCTTGAAGCCCAGGACGGGCTCGGCGCTGGCAAAGCGGGCCGCGTGCGCGGCCGGCGGCGCCTGGGGCGCCGCATGCGGGGTGTCGACCAGCGGCATGCCGCCGAGCGCCACCGTGTGGCAGACCTGGCAGGCGACACAGGTGCCGCAGTTCGCGTGGTCGGTGCCGTGGGACTGCTGCGAATCGCCGCTGCTGTCGTGCATGGCCGCCATGTCGTGGCCGGTGTCGGCCTCCATGGTGGCGTCATGGCAGTGCGATTCGGCGATGCCGGCTGCTGCGGCCACCACCGCCTCGGCGGCGGGCAGCGAATGCCGCACCATCTCGAGCGCCATGGCGTCGCCGAGCCAGCCGCGGATGGGCAGCAGGGCGATCATGAGGGCGAGCAGCAGGGTGCGCATGGTTGGGCGCGATGATAAACCGGGGCGGGGCGTCAGCGCCTCAAGACACCAGTTGGCCGCGGGCCTTGTCGACCCACACCTGCAGGTTGTCGAGCAGGTCCTTCTGGCTGAACGAGCAGCTTTCCTCGCTGAAGAGCGCGCTCGATTCGAGGCGGTCCAGCAGGTTCAGCAGCACCTCGCCGTAGCGCGGCGGCAGGGCGCCGAGCAGCTCGGTGCTGGCGCGCGCGGCCGTGGAGAGCGTGGCGACGGAGCCGGCGCCGCCTTGCAGCGCGGCGATGCCCGAGGCGATGGTGTCGAGTTGCGTCACGGTGCTCATGAGGTGACCTTCGCTGGTGGTGGCAGTGCCAGCCCGCGTTCGCGCATCAGGTCGCGTAGCACGTCGGGGTAGTCGGTGATCAGGCCATCGGCGCCCGCGTCCATGAGCCGCACCATGTCGGCGCGCTGGTTCACGGTCCAGGGCACGACCTTCATGCCGAGCTTCTGCGCCTCGCGGATCGCGGGGGCGCCCAGGTCGGCATGTGCCGGCGACCAGATCACCGGGCCGGTCGAGGCACCGGCCGCGGCCTTCACCAGCTGCGGCACCGAGGCGAAGCTCGCGGGGTCGAGGCCGGCGGTCCAGCGGCTGTCCTTCAGCGTGCGGGGCGTGGTGAGGTAGGCGCGCGACAGCTGCGGCGCGAGCTGGCCGACCAGCGCGAGCGTGCGCCAGTCGAAGCTCTGGATGGTCACGCGCTCGCCCACCTTCGCCTTGTCGATTTCGGCCAGCAGCGCGCGCACCATGGGCTCGGGCGCGGCGGTCTCGTCGGGCTTGGTCGGGTCGATCTTGGTCTCGATGTTGAAGTGCACCCGCGCGGCATCGGCGCCGCGCGCCTGCACTTGCGCAAACAGCGCGGCCAGCGTGGGAATGCGCTCGCCGTCGCGCGGTTGTTGCAGCGCGAACTGCTTGCCGTAGTTGCTCTCGGGGTTGAGGCGGCCCACGTCGTAGGTCTGCAGCTGTGCCAGCGTGAGCGAGCGCACGGAAGGGGCGGGCTTGGCTGTGAGCCACGCACCGCGCGCGTCGCGCGTGTGGTCGGCGTTGAGCGCCGTGTCGTGCGACACCACCACCACGCCGTCGGCCGTGAGCCCGATGTCGAGCTCGAGCGTGGTCACGCCCAGCGCCATCGCGTTGGAGAACGCGGCCAGCGTGTTCTCGGGCGCCAGGCCGCGTCCGCCGCGGTGGGCCTGCAGGTCGAAATGCTGCTTCGCCTTCGGGGCGATGGCGGCGCAGCCGGCGCCGACGAGCGCAGCGGCGATCAGGACAAGAAGAGCGGCACGTTGTTTCATTTGAGTTGCACTTTGATGCCGTTGTCTTGCACCGTGATGTCGCCGACCTCGTAGGTCTTGCGCCCGACGGTGAGTTCGTCGGCCGTGAAGCTGCGCAGGATCTGGCCCTGCAGCAGTTCCTGCGCGACCACCGCGCCGACCTTCTGCAGGCGCTCGGCGTCGCGGCCTTCCACGCCCTGCAGCTCGAGCCGCTCGGCCTTGGGCTGGTCCAGCCGCAGCGCGCGCGCCGCCGCGTCGTAGCGCAGCGCGCTGCTCACCGACACCACGCCCTGCACCGGCGAGGCCGCCAGCAGCGGGCTGGCGATGGTCAGCGTGGCCGTGATGGCCGCGCGGTTGGCGCGCCCGTCCAGGCCCAACTGCGGGTCGCGCAGCCCGACCATGAAGATCTCGGCATAGCGCTCGGCCACCGGAAAGCGCTTGGCGATCTGCGACTGCAGCTCCTCGCGCGTGGCGGTGTACTCGTTGGTGAAGAAGTTGAAGCCGGCCAGCGCCGCGAACGGCGCGGGCAGGGCGGCGGCGCCCAGCAGCGCGCGCAGCACCCGACGGCGGAAATGAGAGGGCGGGATTCGGTCGGTCATGGAGCTTGCGAGCTTGCCACAGGCGACGATGTTCCCGCCAGCGCCGAAGGGGCGCGTCGGCGTGTCGGACGGTCAGCCGTCGACGCGCAGCTCGTAGCGCGCAAACGTCCCGCCGCGCAGGTCGATGCAGCTGTGCAGCGCGAAGCCGAAGCCATCGTACAGCGTGCGCAGCGCGGTGCGGTCGGCGACGCAGTCCCGCCGCAGCCAGGGGCGCCCGAGCGCGCGGGCGTGGTCGCGTGCATGGCCCAGCAGCGCGCGCGACACGCCCCGGCCGGCCCAGGCGCGGCGCACGGCCAGCTTGTGGACGAACAGCGCGCTGCCGGGCGCGATCTCGGGCCAGAACGACGGGTCTTCCAGATCGAGGCGCATCACGCCGGCCCAGTCGCCGTTCTCTTTCGCCACCACGTAGCGGCCGGCGTCGGTGTCGCGCTGGATGCGTTCGAGGCCGGTGTCGGCGGCGCTCCAGAGCGGGCGTCCGCCCTCGGCGAGCCATTGCGCGGCTTCGGTCAACACGGCCGCGACGGCGGGCGCTTCGGTGGAAAGGGCGGGTTCGATGTGCATCGGCGCGCAGCTTACCGATCGTGGCGGATCACGTGGAAGCCTTCCTCGGCCGTGGGCGGCACGAAGTGGCGGGTGATCAGGTCGAACTGCGCGTCGGAGGTTTCGAAGGGGTGCTCGCCCGCCGCGTTGCGCGCCCGCAGCCGTGCCTTGCAGATGTCGTCCGGCACGTCGAGAAAGTGCAACTGGTGCGCCGCGCCGGCCTGCTCGAAGAGGCCGCGCGCCCAGGCCCTGTTGCTCACCGTGTTGGCTGGAAAGTCGAGCACCACCGACACGCCGGCGCGCAGCAGCGCGCAGACGTGCTCGCCCATCGCCTGCTTGAGCCGGCCCGCGGCGCGCACGTAGTCGGGCAGCGCGTGGATTTCGCCGGGGTAGAGCGCGGCGAGCCAGGTGTCTTCGCTGATGCACACGGTGGCGGGCGCCTGCGCCAGGCGCCGGGTCAGCGTGGATTTTCCGGCGCCGATCTTGCCGCAGACCATGTGCAGCACGGGCGGGGGAGATGGGGGTGGTGTCGGTGTCATTCGGTCTCCTGCGGGTGGGGAACAAACCTCGGGAGACGGACAAGAAAAACCCGCCTCCTGGGGCGGGTTGCATGGCGTGGTTTCGAACCGTGCGCTAGCCGACCCGCTCTCGCGAGAGCGGGCGAATGATCGATGCGGTGCGAAGGCGGGCCATGAGGGCGAGGTTAACCCGGCCCGGGCGCGCGGGAAAGCGCCGGCGATCACGCGTTGCCGATGGCGCGCCATTGACCGTGCGGCGCGGGCGAACCAGGAACCACGGTTCGAAATGCGCAAGAAATATCTGTGGGGCGGTTTGGGCGCATTTGTGAATCTGATTCGATATTTTTGTTATCTGTGTAATTATTTGTGTTTATTCCATTTTTTATATTCTTCGTCGATGTAATCAGTTTGAACTAATTTGAATTTCTTATTGCGGTCTGGCAAAAAATACGTGCTAAAGAAGTGAGCCGGTTTTTTCGAAGCCGCCAGGCCACGGAAATCGCAGGGCCGCGAGGCTCCGGGCCCTCACTTCTGGAACAGCTCATGGACGAATTCCTGATCGCCGTCGACGCCGAAGACCGGCCGCTGCACGCGGTCGAGAAGATGAGTGCCCACCGCGAGGGCATCCTGCACCGGGCGTTCTCGATCTTCCTGTTCGACACGCAGGGCCGGGTGCTGCTGCAGCAGCGCGCGCTGGGCAAGTACCACTCGCCCGGCCTGTGGAGCAACAGCTGCTGCGGGCATCCCCGCCCCGGCGAGGACACCGGCGCGGCCGCCCTGCGGCGGCTGCAGGAAGAGCTGGGCCTGCGGTGCGCGCTGCAGCCGGTGACGGCCTTTCTCTACCGGGAGGCGGTGTCCGCGGAACTGGTCGAGCACGAGTACGACCACGTGTTCGTGGGCATCGCGCACGACCTGCCGCAACCCGACCCCGGCGAGGTGCGCGAGTGGCGATGGCTGGCCTTGCCCGACCTGCACCGCGAACTGGCGCGGGCCCCGGCGCACTTCACCATCTGGCTGCACCGCATCGCCGAGCGCTTCGGGCCGGAAGGCCTGGGGGCCTGGCGGGAGCGCGCATTGACGGCGCATTGACGCGCGGCCCCGGCCAGGCCCGCAAGGCCCACCGATTCCCGTGGCTTTTGGTCGAATTGCACCTAACGCCAAAGTTCTATATCAAAAAAATTCTCTTTAACAGGAACTGTGATTGCACTAAATTCTCAATTCACTCCCGGCGATGCCTTACAAGCCTGGGAGTCGGTTAATTCAAGGATTTGATGAGAAGGAATCACCTCTGTTGAATTGGGTTGGATCCGTGGTTTGCGTCCGTAGTCATGGGAATTCACGCAATTAGAATTCCCCGTTGCGTGGCCTTCTCGCCATTCGATGCGATTGAATTGCTTTGAAAGAAGGCAGACATGAAGCAGAAGAGCGAACAGGCCGCGGTGTACCCCTGCACGTCCACGACAGCCCCCGGCTGAAAGGGGGCTGCGGTGTTGCGCATCACCTTCCGGCAACTGGAGGCCTTTCACTGGGCCGCGACATTGGGTTCCGTCAACGCGGCGGCCCGCCACCTCTTTGTCAGCCAACCGGCCATCACGGCCCGCGTGAGGGAGCTCGAAGGCATCCTCGGGCACGCGCTGTTCGCGCGCAGCCAGCAGGGCGTGCAGCTGACCGCGGCCGGCGACGAACTCTTCCAGCAGGTGCAGCAGCTGCTGAAGGCAGGCGAAGAGGTCGAGCGGCGCGGCGGACGGCTGGTGCCGCCGCTGGCCGCGGGGCTGCGGCTGGGCATCGACGAATCGCAGCACCTGTAGCGGCGGCTGCTGCTGCTGCCGCCGCGCGCGCGGTCAGTCGTGCAGCGACGACAGGAACTGCTTCAGCTCCGGCGTCTGCGGCGCGCCGAACAGTTCCGCCGGTGGCCCCATCTCGTGCACGCGCCCCTGGTGCATGAAGATCACACGGTCGCTGACCTTGCGCGCAAAGCTCATCTCGTGCGTGACCATCAACAGCGTCATGCCTTCGTCGGCCAGCGACTCCACCACGCGCAGCACCTCGCCCACCAGCTCGGGGTCGAGCGCCGACGTGATCTCGTCGCACAGCAGCACGGCCGGTTCCATCGCGAGTGCGCGGGCAATGGCCACGCGCTGCTGCTGGCCGCCCGACAGCTGCTCGGGCATCGCATCGAACTTCTCGGCCAGGCCCACGCGCTCGAGCAGCTTGCGCGCCTGCGAAGCGGCTTCCATCGACGATCGCTTCTTCACCAGCGTGGGCGCCAGCATCACGTTCTTGCCGACCGTGAGATGCGGGAACAGGTTGAAGCCCTGGAAGATCATGCCCACGCGCTGGCGCAGCGTGCGCATGGCCATCGCGCTCTCGTGCAGCAGCGGCTTGCCGTCGACCGTGAGCGCACCTTCCTGGAACACCTCGAGCCCGTTGATGCAACGCAGGAGCGTGCTCTTGCCCGAGCCGCTCTTGCCGATGATGGCGATCACCTCGCCGCGCTTCACGTCCAGGTCGATGCCCTTGAGCACCTCGTTCGTGCCGTAGGACTTGCGCAGCGCCGTGATGCGCACGATGGGCGCCGCGAACGATGCGGCTTCGGGTTGTGGTGTTGGTTCAAGCACGGCGGCCATGGGTCTTCCTCTCGAGGGTCTTGGCGTACAGGCTCACGGGGAAGCACAGCACGAAGTAAAGCAGGGCGACGCAGCTGAACACCACGAAGGGCTGGAAGGTGGCGTTCGAGATCATGCTGCCGGCCTTGGTGAGTTCGACGAACCCGATCACCGACGCCAGCGCCGTGCCCTTGATCACCTGCACCAGGAAGCCGACCGTCGGTGCGATCGCGATCTTCACGGCCTGCGGCAGGATCACGTGGCGCATCTGCTCGCCGAAGCTCAGCGCCAGGCTGCCCGAGGCCTCCCACTGGCCCTTGGGGATCGAGGCCACGCAGCCGCGCCAGATCTCGGTGAGAAAGGCGCTGGTGTACAGCGTGAGCGCCACGCTCGCGGCGGTCCACGCCGACACGTCGATGCCGAACAGCGCGATGCCGAAGTAGGCGAGAAACAGCTGCATCAGCAGCGGCGTGCCCTGGAACAGCTGCACGTACAGGCCCACGGCCCGCTGCGCCGCCTTGCCGCCGCGCAGCCGCGCGAACAGCAGCAGCGCCCCCACGATCCCGCCGCCGACGAAGGCGATGAGCGAGAGCACGACGGTCCAGCGCAGCGCCATCAGCAGGTTGCGCAGGATGTCCCACAAAGAAAAATCGACCATGGTGCAGGGGCCTCGCGGTCAGCGGCCGAAGAAGAAGCGCGGCCCCGCCCACTGGAGCAGGCGGCGCAGCGCCACGGCCAGCGCCAGGTAGATGAGCGTGGCGACGATGAAGGATTCGAAGGCGCGGAAGTTGCGGCTCTGGATCAGGTTGGCCGCATAGCTCAGCTCCTCGGTCGAGATCTGCCCGCACACCGCCGAGCCCAGCATCACGATGACGATCTGGCTCACCATCGCAGGCCACACCTTCTTGAGCGCCGGCGGCAGCACCACGCGCAGGAATACCTGCGCCTTGCTGAGCGCCAGGCTCACGGCGGCCTCGATCTGCCCCTTGGGCGTGGCCTCGATGCCGGCGCGGATGATCTCGGTGGAATACGCGCCCAGGTTCATCACCATCGCGATCACCGACGCCACCTCGGGCGAGAGCTTCACGCCCGCGGCCGGCAGCCCGAAGAAGATGAAGAACAGCTGCACGATGAAGGGCGTGTTGCGGATCAGCTCCACGTACGCGCCCACGAGCGCGCGCAGCCACGCCGGCCCGCCCGAGCGGGCCCACGCGCACAGCGTGCCCACGGCCAGCCCGAGCACGGTGCCGACGGCTGTGAGGCCCAGCGTCCACGCCACGCCGCGCAGCAGCAGCGGCCACTCGGCGAGCACGGCGCCGAAGTCGAATTCAATGCCCATGGCCGCGCCCTTCGATCAGACCGGCAGGTCGCCGGCCGCCTTGCCGAGCCACTTCTTGGACATCGCGTCGAGCGTGCCGTCCTTCTTGGCTGCGGCAATGATCTCGTTGACCCGGGTCTTCAATGCGGTCTCGCCCTTGGCGATGCCGATGAAGCAGGGGCTGTCTTTCAGCAGCAGCTTGTACTCGGCGCTCACCTTCGGATTCTTGGCGAGCATGTCGCCGGCCACCGCCGCGCTGGTGGCGAGGGTCTGCGTCTGGCCGGCCACGAAGGCGGCGATCGTCGCGTTGTTGTCCTCGAAGCGGCGGTAGTCGACGTTCGGCGGCGCCACCTTGTTCAGTTCCTGGTCTTCCATGGCGCCGCGCGTCACGGCGACGGTCTTGCCGGCCATGTCGGCGAAGCTGGTGAGCTTCATGCTCTTGGCCGCATACACGGCCTGGAAGAAGGGCGCATAGGCCGCGCTGAAGTCGATCACCTTCTCGCGCTCGACGTTCTTGCCGAGCGTGGAGATCACGAGGTCGGCCTTGCGCGTCTGCAGGTAGGGAATGCGGTTGGCGCTGGTCACCGGCACCAGCTCGACCTTCACGCCGAGCTTGGCAGCGACGAGCTGCGCCATCTCGACGTCCAGGCCCTGCGGCTGCATGTTGCGGTCGACCGAGCCGTACGGCGGGTAGTCGGTGGGCACGGCGATCTTGATGGTCTTGGCCTTGAGCACGTTGTCTAGCGCGTTCTGCGCCTGGGCGGCGCCGGTGGCGGCCAGCAGGGCGACGCTGGCCAGCGCGAGGGCAAGACGGCGGGAGGCGAAAGAGGTCATAGCAGGGCTCCTAGGTAGGTCGATGAATCGGTAGCGTCGTCGGCGGGCGCGGCCTTGCGGCGGCGCTTCGGCGTGGGGGTGTGGTTGTTGTTGAGCGGTGCCAGCGCGTCGCGCAGCTGCGCGAGCGGGTCGGCAGGCGCCTGCACGCGCAGCGCCGACTGCACCGTGCCGATGTGTTCGGCCATCAGCGCCTCGGCGGCGGCGTGGTCGCCGCGCTCCAGCGCTGCGACGATCTGCACGTGGTCTTCGCATGACTGCACCGCGTCGTGCGTGCTCTGGTAGAGCATGGCGATCAGTGTGGTGCGCGCGGTGAAGTCGCGCAGCGTGTCGGCCAGCAGCGTGTTGCCCAGGCACTCGGCCAGGCACACATGGAAGTCGCCCAGCAGGAAGCTGCGGTGGCCGACGTCGCTCTCTTTCAGTGCGGCCTTTTCACGCTGCAGGTGCGCCTTCAGCTGGCGCAGGGCGGCCTTGTCGATCCTGCCCGTGCTGCGGATGAGGCCGAGCTCGATCACGCGCCGCGCCTCGAAGGCTTCGCGCGCCTCGTCCTGCGAGGGCTCGATGACGAACCAGCCGCGCCGCGCGCTCACCGTGACGATGCCGCGCGCAGCCAGCCGCGTGAGCGCCTCGCGCACGATGGTGCGGCTGCAGTCGAACAGCATCGCCAGCGGCTGCTCGCCCAGGCGCGCGCCGGGCGCGAGCTTCTGCGCCATCACCGCTTCGACGATGCGTGCACTGATTTCGGATGCGGAAATGGCCATAGGCCTGCATATCAGCAGCTTCCGTGCCAACTGGTATGCAAGCCGTGTGCACCGAAATGGGCCGGCCGTGGTGCGCCGGCGGTGCGCGCTACCGTTTGCCGAGCGCGCTGCGGGGCAGGGCCAGCAGCATGAGCAGCGCCGACAGCACCAGCGCGCCGCTCAGCACATACAGGCTGGCAGTGAAGCCGCCCGTGAGCGTCTTGAGCGCGCCCACCATCATCGGCGCCACCAGCCCCGCGCTGCCGCCGATGGTGCTGATGAGCGCAATGCCCGCCGCTGCGGCGCTCCTGGACATGAAGCTGCCGGGAATCGCCCACAGCACGGTGAAGGCGCTCGAGATGCCCATCGACGCCAGCGCCAGGCACAGCACGGCGGCCACGGGGCTGTGCATGAAGAGCGTGGTCAGCGCCAGCCCGGCCGCGCCCGCGAGCGCGCCCAGCGCGAAGTGCCAGCGGCGTTCCTGGTGCCGGTCGGAGTGGCGCCCCACGACGATGTTGGCCGCGATGCCGGCCACGGCGGGAATCACCGAATAGAAGCCGATTTGCAGCACGCTGAGCCCCATCGACTTCAGGATCGTCGGCTGCCAGAACGACAGCGCATAGATGCCCAGGATGATCAGGAAGGACATGAAGCCGATCAGCCACACGCGCCCGTCGCGCATCGCCGCGCCGAAGGTGTGGCGCCCGGCGGCGCCGTGCGCGGCCTGGTCCTCGGCCAGCAGGTGGGCCACGCGCTGCTTCTCGGTCGCCGAGAGCCACGGCGCCTGCGCCGGGCTGTTCGACAGCGTGCGAAAGGCGATGACGCCCAGCAGCACGCTCGGCAGCCCCTCGAGCAGGAACAGCCACTGCCAGCCGCGCAGCGCCAGCACGCCGTCCAGGTAGGTCATCGTGAGTCCGGCGATCGGCCCCGCGACGATGGGCGCCGCGCCGAAGGCCATGAAGAATAGCGCGGTGGCCTGCGCGCGGCGGCGCGAGGGGAACCACAGCGTCAGGTAGAACAGCACGCCGGGCGCGAAGCCGGCCTCGAACACGCCGATGAGAAAGCGCAGCACGTAGAACTGCGTGGGCGTGGTGGCGAACATCATCGCCGCCGAGGCCAGGCCCCACAGGCCCATGATGCGCAGCAGCGTGGCGCGCACGCCGATCTTCGCGAGCATCAGGTTGCTCGGGATCTCGAACACCGCATAGCCGAGAAAGAAGATGCCGGCGCCCAGGCCGAACACCGCATCGCTGAAGCCCAGCTGGTCCTTCATCTGCAGCTGCGCGTAGCCGACGTTGGTGCGGTCCAGGTAGTTCAGCACGTAGCAGGCGCACAGCAGCGGCATCAGCCGCCAGGTGATCTTGCGAAAGAGCGCGGCATCGTCGCGCGCATCGGCCGAGGCCGGCGTGCGCGCGCCGGCGGCGGCGTCGAGGGTGGCGGTGTTCATCGGTGTGTCTCCTTCTCTTTCTTGCTGTTGTGCGCGTGTTGGCAGGTCAGGCCTGCACGAGCGCGCCGAAGCTGGTTTCGCCCCACAGGTGGCTCGTGGGCGCGCCCGGAAACAGCCAGTGCGGCGAGCACTCGGCCGACGGCACGACGTTGCTGAACCCGTGCAGCGCCGAGGTGCCCGCGAGCGTCTTCTCGAGCACCATCGACAGGTACTGGTCGTTGCTGCTTTCCTGCGTGTTGCCGTTGAGGATCACCTCGGCGCCCGTGGCCTGCGCATAGCGGCGGATGCCGTTGTGGCGCGACTGCAGCGGCGCCCAGCTGTCGGCCGACACGCCGTTCTCGCTGCTCACGCGCAGGCCGTCGCCCGTGCGGTACACCAGCGAGTGGTTGCCTTCGGTGTGCCCCGGCGTGTGCACCAGCGCGATGCCGGGGCCAAGCTGCAGGCTGCCGTCGAAGGCGGCGATGCGTTCGGGCGGCACACCGTCCAGGCCGTGCGGGCAGTACCACTCGGCCTGTACCGGCAGCAGGCCCTGCACGTTCGCGAGCTCCTGGCGGTGCACCAGCAGCTTCGCGTTCGGCAGCAGGCCCGGTGTGCCCGCGTTGCCGAGCCAGCGGCGCACGTCCTGCGTGTGCAGGTGGTCGTAGGTGATGTGGTCGATCTGCTCGGGCGCCACGCCACAGGCGGCGAGTGCCTGCAGCACGGTCTGGTAGACCGGCGCGATCGCCTTGTGCAGGAACTTCGGCGTCTGGTCGCTCAAGCGCTTGAAGTAGGGCGTTGCGTTGCCGGCTTCGAAGTCGGCCGGCGTGAAGAGCAGCGTGCGCTGCCGGCCTTCGAAGTCGTCGTACTGGACGAGCACGGTGCGCGCCAGCAGATGCACCATGTGCGGCTTGAGCAGCTGCTGCGAGTACACGCCGGTGAAGGCGAACCACGCGGGGTACGGAATGCGCAGCAGGTTGAAGCTGCGCGCGAAGTGAACCGGCGGCGCGTCGAGCAGCCGTTCGCGCAGGGCTTCGGCGCCGCGGCGGATGGCGCGCAGGCGGTCTTGCGGCATGGCGGCGTGGCGCGTGCCGTCGAGTTCGGTGATCTGCGCGAAGCCGGTGGGGTCGGGGTCTCGGGTCATGGTCGTCTCCTGTGTCTGGATGCGTGGGCTGCCTGGTTCGTCGCTCAGTACATCGAGCGCCCTCCGGAGATATCGAACACCGCCCCGGTGCTGAACGAACACTCGTCCGACGCCAGCCATGCCGCCATCGCCGCCACCTCGTCGACGTCGACAAAGCGCCCCATCGGCACGCGCGAGAGCAGGGCGGTGCGCAGCTGTTCGCGGTGCTCGGCGGGCACGTCCGCGAAGACGGCCGTGTCGGCCGCCGACGGCGTGATGCAGTTCACCAGCACGCCCGACGAGGCCAGCTCCTTGCCGAGCGACTTGGTCAGCGCGATGAGCCCGGCCTTCGAGGCCGAGTAGGCGGCGTTGAAGCCATTGCCTTCCTTGCCCGCGACCGAGGCGATGTTGACGATGCGCCCGCGCCGCTGCGCGAGCATCAGCGGCGCGATGGCGCGGCAGCACAGCCAGGCGCCCGTGAGGTTGATGTCGAGCACGTGGCGCCATTGCGCGGGCGTGTGCTCCCACGCGGGCACCGTCGGCCCGAGAACGCCCGCGTTGTTGACGAGCACGTCGACGCGGCCGAAGCGCTCCTGCGACTGCGCAGCCGCACGGGCGATCTGGTCTTCGTAGCGCACATCCACCAATGCAGTGACCACGGTGCCCAGCGGTGCCAGTTGCGCCATTGCCTCCGCCAGCGTCGCGGCCTCGACGTCCCATAGCGCGACGCTCGCACCGTTCGCGAGGCAGCGCCGCGCGATGGCCAGGCCGATGCCGCGCGCACCGCCGGTCACGATCGCATGGCGCCCTTCGAGTGGCCGGGCGGGCGTGTCGGTCATGCCGTGGCGGCCTCGGCTCGCGGGGCGGTTTGGCCGAGCAGCCCGGCGACCAGCCCGCCCACCATCTCCGGGGGCACGCCCACGAGCAGCTGGCGCAGCATCGTCAGCGTGTCGAAGTACACGCGCTCGCACACCAGCCGGTCGCCCTCGAAGATGAAGAAGGCGTTCATGCGGCAGCGAAAGCTGTTGCCCGTCGGCGGCAGGCCCTTGAGCGGGCCGCGGTGCGTGCCGAGCAGCCAGAACTCCACGATCACCGAGTCGTCGGCATGGCGCAGCTGGATGATCTCGTGGCGCTGGTCGGGGAAGGCGCGGCGCGTGTCGGTGTAGTACTGGCGCACGTCGGCGATGCCGTCGTGCACCTCGCCGCTGGGAATCAGCTCGTAGTGCGGATGCGGGAAGGTGCCGAGCACCGCGTCGAAGTCCTGGCGGGTCTCGTCGGCGAAATGGTCGAGCACGAGGCGCTCGCGGCGGGCTTGCAGGTCGGTCAGTGTGGTCATCGGGGTGTGCTCCATGCGACAGGGGTGACAGGGGACATCGGGTTGCCGCGAATGCGTCGACCCGGGTGGCCTGCGTACTATCGACAGCCCCTCGAACCCAGACTGTCCGGTGTTGGCAATCGAGGCCCCGGACAAACCCGCGATGCCACGCTCTTCCCCTTCTGCCAGCGCCAGCCCCGCCGCGCCGGACGCGCAGCCTTCACCCGTGCACAACAGCGACATGCGGCTGGCCGACGACGTGCAGCAGCGCCTGCTCGCGGTGGCCCACCGGCGCACGTTGGTGCGCGGCGAATCGCTGTTCCACAAGGGCTCGTCGCCCGACGCGCTGTTCGGCGTGGTCAGCGGCTCGTTGCGCGTGAGCGTGGTCGCGCCGGGCGGGCGCGAGGCGGTGATCGCGATGCTGGAGCCGGGCCACTGGTTCGGCGAGGTCTCGCTGCTGGTGGGGCGCGAGCGCGTCTACGACACCTGCGCCGTCGACACCACCGAGATGGCCGTGGTCGCGGCGGCCGACTTCCACCGGCTGGTGGCCGACCATCCCGATGTGCACATGGCCTTCACCCGGCTCGTGTGCCTGCGGCTGCGCCAGGCGCTGGCCTGGATCGACGACGTGATCCTGATGCCGCTGCCCGTGCGGCTGGCGCACCGGCTGCTCACGCTGGACGCGCGCGCGGTCGCGCCGACGGAGGAAGGGGGCGGCACGCTGCTGGGCGTGTCGCAGGAAGACCTGTCGTTCATGCTCGGCGTGTCGCGCCAGAGCGTGAACCGCCAGCTCAAGCTGTGGGAGGAAGACGGCACGCTGCGCGTGCGCTACCGCAGCATCGAACTGCTCGACCGCGCGCAGCTGGAGCGGCACGCGGCCACGCCGCGCTGAACGCGGCCGGAGTTCAGTCCATCCGCGCGCCCGAGGCCTTCACCGCCTTGTCCCAGCGCGGCGTTTCCGTCGCGAGGAAGCGTGCGAAGTCTTCGCTGCCCAGGTAGGCCGGGTCCGCGCCCTGGCTCACCATGCGCTCGCGCACCTCGGGGCTGGTCAGCACCTGCCTGAACGCATCGCTGAGCCTGGCGACCACGTCCTTGGGCGTGTCCTTCGGCGCCAGGAAACCATAGAAGCCCACCACCTCGAAGCCCTTGACGCCCGACTCGATGACGGTCGGCACGTCGGGCAGCGCGGGGTTGCGCTCGCGGCTGGTCACGGCCAGCGCGCGCACCTTGCCCTGCTTGTGATAGTTGGCGGCCTGCGGAATCGATTCGGCCATGAACTGCACCTGCCCGCCCATCAGGTCGGTGAAGGCCGGCGCGCTGCCGCGGTAGGGGATGTGCACCATGAAGAGGCCGGTCGCGGTCTTGAACATCTCGGGCACGAGGTGGCTGATGCCGCCGTTGCCCGCCGAGCCGTAGTTGACCTGGCCCGGCCGCGCCTTGGCGTAGTCGATGAACTGCTTGAGGTTCTGCACCGGCAGCTTGGGCGTGACCAAGAGCGCGAGCGGCTGCATCGCGGTGCGCGCGATCGGCACGAAGTCGCGCTGCGTGTTGTAGGGCAGCTTGCTGTAGAGCGCGCCGTTGATCACCGCCACCCCGGTGTTGGCCAGCACCAGCGTGTAGCCGTCGGCCGGGCTCTTGGCGACGAAGTCGGCGCCGACCGAGCCGCCCGCGCCGGGCTTGTAGTCGACGATCAGCGGCTGGCCGAGCACGGCCTGCAGCTTGTCGGTCAAAAGGCGTGCGTGCTGGTCGAGCGGGCCGCCGGCCGGAAAGCCGATGACGACCTTGATCGGCTTGTCGGGGTAGGCGGCCAGGGCCGCCGTGGTGCCGAACGTGCCAAATGCGCCGAGGGCGAAAGAAAGGACCGCCGATGCGGTCCGGGTGGGCTTGCTCATGATCCGTCTCCTTTTTTGTGGAGACGATCATAAGCAGCGCGGTCAGCTCGCCAGCGTGGCCTTCAGCGTGATCTCGGGCACGCTCGCCAGCGCCTTCGACAGCGGGCAGCCGGCCTTCGCGGCGGCGGCGATTTCCTGGAACTTCGCTTCGTCGAGGTTCGGCACGGCCGCGTCCAGTTCGAGCTGGATGCGGTCGATCTTGAAACCGGCGCCGTCCTTGGCCAGCCGCACGGCGGCCCTGGTGTCGATGCGCGTCGCGGTCAGGCCCGCCGCTTCCAGCGCGAAGGCGAAGGCCATCGTCAGGCAGGCCGCATGGGCTGCGCCGACGATCTCCTCGGGGTTGGTGCCGCGCCCGTCGTCTTCGAAGCGGCTGGCGAAGCCGTAGGGGTAGTCCTTGAGGGCGCCGGTCTCGGTGCTGACGAGGCCCTTGCCGGTCTTGCCGGCGCCTTCCCAGTGAACGCTTGCGTGCTTGTCTGCTGCCATGGACATTCCTTCAGTCAGGTGGAGGGTGGATCGGAGGGAGAACCGCAGGTATCGCTCCGAAATCCGCGCCTGTCTGTAGTCGCAGAGCGCATCGCATCGGGGGCCGACGTCAGCCGCCGTGCACGCCCCAGGTGCTGCGTTTCAGTTGGCCCCGGACCTCGCCGCCCGGCCAGGCCTGCGTCGACACGCTGACATACCAGAGGCCCGCCATCAGGTCGGCCATCTGGGCGGGCGTCAGCCGGCTCGTGCCGGTCCGCTCGTAGCCGGCGCCGGTGCCGTCGTTGCGCGGCTCCCCCTCGCTGGGCAGCGGCAGCTGGATCGCCAGCGGGCCATTGCTGCCCGTGGCGGCGGGGCCGTAGAAGCCGACGACCGTCGCCGGCCCGCTCAGGCGCGCGGCGTTCACGCGCCATTCGAACACCCCGGTGGCCAGCGTCAGCGTACCGGCCGCCGAGCCGCCGGCCTTGCCCTTGTGCGGCGGGACCACGTCCTCGGTCCCGAGCCAGCAGTCGGCCACGAACCATGTCGGCGGTTCCTTGGACGGCGAGTCCGTCGCGGGGGCCGACATGCCGAACCGGGGGACCCGCGAGCAGCCCGCCGCGGCCAGGGCGGCCAGTGCGGCACCGAAGAGGGCGATGCGTCGGCGCAGGGGAGTGCGGGCGGGGTCAGGCATGGCAGACAGGCACAGGTGAAGCGGAGCCCGCACGATAGCCGATGCGCTGTGCCTACCCGACGTACGAAGAATGGGCGTCGCCAAGGTGACGCCCCGGGGGCTTCCCCGATGGGAGCGGCGGCCGGTGCGGCTTAGGCTGGCGCATTGCGCCTTTTCGCACCGCTTTCTTTCCCCTCTCCTTCCTCCTTCGCCTGTTCACAGACCATGCAACCACGCCCGCATTACAAGTTCTGGCCCAAGCGCCTCCCGCATTCGATCACCGTCCCCGCGACCTCGCTGTGGCACAACCTGGCCACCTCGGCGGCGCGCTACCCCGACAAGGCCGCGCTGGTCTTCTTCGGCCGCGTGCTGAGCTACCGCGACGTGGCCGACCAGGTCGAACGGCTGGCCGGCACGCTGCATGCGCTGGGCGTGCAGCGCGGCGACCGCGTGGTGCTGAACATGCAGAACTGCCCGCAGCTGGTGATCGCGCATTTCGCCATCCTGCGCGCCAACGCCGTCGTGGTGCCGGTCAACCCGATGAACCGGGCCGAAGAGCTCAAGCACTACATCGTCGACCCCGACGCCAAGGTGGCGATCACCACCGGCGACCTCGCGGCCGAGCTGGCCAAGGCCAGCGACGCACTGCCGCCCGAGCAGCGCCTGTCGCACCTCATCGTGAGCCAGTTCACCGACGCCTTCGATGCCGGCGTGACCGGCGACGACGCCCCCGCGCCGGCCTGGGCCGACTGGCTCGGCACGCGCCACCCGCTGCCCGCGCTGGCCGACGGCCAGGTCATGGCGTGGACCGACGCGCTCGCGGCCGGCCACCCGGCCCCCGCGCACGTGGTGGGCACCAACGACATGGCGCTGCTGCCCTACACCAGCGGCACCACCGGCCTGCCCAAGGGCTGCGTGCACCACCATTCGAGCCTCATGCACAACGCGATGGCCGGCCAGCTCTGGGGCCAGGCCACGTCGGAGGCGGTGGTGCTGGCCGTGGTGCCGATGTTCCACATCACCGGCGTGGTGAGCATGATGCACACCTCGATCCTCGCGGCGGCCACGCTGGTCATCATGCCGCGCTGGGACCGCGACGTGGCGGGCCGGCTCATCTCGCGCTGGAAGGTCACGAGCTGGACCAACATCCCCACCATGGTCATCGACCTCATGGCCAGCCCCAACTTCGCGAGCTACGACCTCACGAGCATGACCCACATCGGCGGCGGCGGCGCCGCCATGCCGCAGGCCGTGGCGCAGCGCCTGCTCGAGCAGTACGGCCTGAAGTACCAGGAAGGCTACGGCCTCACCGAGACCGCCGCGCCCTCGCACACCAACCCCTCGGACCACCCCAAGCAGCAGTGCCTGGGCATTCCGTTCATGAGCACCGACGCGCGCGTGGTCGACCCCGACACGCTGCAGGAGATGCCCATCGGCGAATCGGGCGAGATCATCATCCACGGCCCCGAGGTGTTCCAGGGCTACTGGAAGCGCCCCGACGCCACCAAGTCCGCCTTCGTCGAGTTCGAGGGCAAGCGCTTCTTCCGCTCGGGCGACATGGGCCGCATGGACGAGGAGGGCTACTTCTTCATCACCGACCGCTTGAAACGCATGATCAACGCGAGCGGCTTCAAGGTGTGGCCGGCCGAGGTCGAGCTGCTGATGTTCCGCCACCCCGCGATCCAGGAGGCCTGCGTCATCTCGACCAAGGACGACTACCGCGGCGAATCGGTCAAGGCCGTGGTGGTGCTGCGCGCCACGCACAAGGACACGACCGAGCAGCAGATCATCGACTGGTGCCGCGAGAACATGGCGGTCTACAAGATTCCGCGCAAGGTGGCGTTTGTGGATGCGCTGCCCAAGAGCGGGAGTGGGAAGGTGATGTGGCGCCTGCTGCAGGAGAAGGAAGGCACCGCGGCCTGATCGCCGCTGTGGGCTACAGCTGGCGCGCGTAGCGCCCCGGCGTCTGGCCCACATGGCGGCTGAACGCCGTGCTGAAGGTGCTGGCCGAGCTATAGCCGACGCGCGCGGCCACCTCCGCCGGCGCGCAGCCGCCGCGGCGCAGCAGGTCCTTGGCGATCGCCATGCGCCACGCCAGCAGGTATTCCATCGGCGGCAGGCCCACGGCGCGCGAGAAGCGCTCGAAGAAGGCCGAGCGCGAGAGCGCGGCCTTGCCGGCGAGTTCTTCCACCGTCCATGAACGCGCGGGGTCCGCGTGCATGTGCCGCACGGCGGCGGCGAGCCGGCTGTCTGCCAGCGCGCGCAGCAGCCCCGGCGGCGCGCCTTCGCCGGGCGCCGAGCGCAGCGCCTCGATCAGCAGCACCTCGACCAGCCGCCCGAGCACGAGGTCGCGCCCCGGCCGCTGCGCCAGGGACTCTTCGCGCACGAGCTGCACCAGCAGCGACAGCCGCGCGACGCCGCGCATGTGCAGCACCGAAGGCAGCAGCGACACCATCAGGGCCGCGTCGGGCGAATCGAAGGCGAAGTAACCGCCGAGCATGCGCACGTCGGGCGGGCCGTTCCGGTCGCCGTGGCGAACCTCGTTGTGTGCGTCCTCGCGCGCCGCCTGTTCATGCGAATCGAGAAACACCGGCGGCGCCGGCGTGAGTCCCGACAGCGTGAAGCCGGGCGTGGCCGGCATCAGCAGGAAGTCGCCGGGGGCCCCCCCCACC
>NZ_JBWKYF010000003.1:0-76789 GCF_059423605.1 Variovorax sp. GW460-12-1-14-LB1 | reverse complement strand
GGCGCCCAGCGCCCGGGGGGGGGGGCCGTCGACCGCCAGGACGCACTCGCCCTCGAGCATCGTGCAGAAGCTGGGCTGGCCGAAGGCCGTGTAGCGCACGGCCCAGGCGCCGGCGCCCGCGATCACCTTGGAATACACGGCACGCGGGCGAAGCAGCGCGATGACCTCGGCCAGGGGATCGGCCATGGCTGGACTCCTGCAAAAAAAAATGGCGACTTTCGATGGTAGCAAGTCCGGTCGGTCATCCCTATCGTTGGGGCTCTTCATCACCCACCACCAAGGAACCCCATTGAAAACCGCACTGATCACCGGCTGCTCCTCCGGCTACGGCCTGGCCACCGCGCGCCACTTCCACGCCCAGGGCTGGCGCGTCGTCGCCACCATGCGCACGCCGCGCGACGACCTCTTTCCCGACGCGCCGAACCTGCGCGTGCTGCCGCTCGACGTGACGCAGCCCGACAGCATCGCCGCCGCCATCGAGAACGCGGGCCCGATCGACGTGCTCGTGAACAACGCCGGCGTCGGTCTCTTCGGCGCCTTCGAGGCCACGCCCATGATCACCGTGCGCGAGGTGTTCGAGACCAACACCTTCGGCATGATGGCCATGGCGCAGGCCGTGCTGCCGCAGTTCCGGGCGCGACGCTCGGGGGTGCTGGTCAACGTCACCTCGAGCGTCACGCTCGCGCCGATGCCGCTGGTGGCCGCGTACACCGCGAGCAAGACGGCGATCGAGGGCTTCACCGCCTCGCTCGCGTTCGAGCTGGCGGCGTTCGACGTGCGCGTGAAGCTCGTCGAGCCGGGCTACGGGCCCGGCACGCGGTTCACCGAGAACGGCGCGCAGCGCATGCAGGGCCTGATCCCGCCGGACTACGCGCCGCTGGCGCATGGCGTCTTCGCGGCGCTAGGGAATCCTACGGCCGTGACCACGGCAGCCGACGTGGCCGAGGCCGTCTGGCGCGCCGCGAACGACACGGGGGCAACGCTGCGCTATCCGGCGGGCGCGGACGCGGTGGCGCTCGCGGCGGCCCGGCCGGCCTGAGCCACGCTGTCCGCAGTGCGGACAGGACGGGCAGGGCGGTACTGCGGTCTTTTTGCTTAAAATGAGAATAATTCTTATTTGTAGGCGGAGCCCCCGCCGCCGTGCCGCCCGCCATGTCCGCTGCCGAAGCCGCCTTCCAGCAAGTCCACACCCTCTACAGCGACCACCACGGCTGGCTGCAGTCGTGGCTGCGCAAGAAGCTCGGCAATTCGTGCGACGCGGCCGACCTGGCGCAGGACACCTTCGCGCGGCTGCTGACGGCGCGCAACCCCGAGGTCATCGTGCAGCCGCGCGCCTACCTCACGAGCGTGGCCAAGAACATCCTCGTGAACTGGTACCAGCGTCAGGCGCTGGAGCGGGCCTACCTCGAGGCGCTGGCCGTGATGCCCGAGCCCGAGGCGCCGTCGCCCGAACAGCGGCTGGTGATTTTGCAGACGCTGCACGAGATCGACGCCATGCTCGACGCCCTCAAGCCGCTCGCGCGCCGCGCCTTCCTGCTGTCGCAGCTGGACGGCATGAAGTACGAGGACATCGCGCGCGAGCTGGGCGTGTCGCTGGTCACGGTCAAGCGCTACATGCAGCAGGGCTTCCGGGGCTGCCTGGCGGTGATGGCATGAGCGCGATGAATTTCGAAACGTCAGCACTTGCGCCTCGCGTGCTCGACGAAGCCGCCGAATGGCTGATGCGGCTGCACGACAGCGCCGTCACCGACGAAGACCGCCGCGCCTGCGAGCGCTGGCGCCAGAGCGATCCCGACCACGCACGCGCCTGGGCGCGCGCCGAGCAGCTGATGAACAAGCTCGGCGGCCTGCCGCCGGCGCTGGCGATGTCTTCGCTCGCGCGGCCCGCGCGCGGCAACGCGAACAACCGCCGCGCCACCCTCGGCCGGCTGGCCGCGCTGCTGGCGGCCGTGCCCGCCGGCTGGCTCGGCTGGCAGGCGGTCGAGATGGCGGGGGAACGCGGCTGGATGGCCGGGCACCGCACCGCCACCGGCGAGCGCCGCGAACTGCGGCTGGCCGACGGCAGCCGCCTCACGCTCAACACCGCCAGCGCCGTCGATGTGCACTTCGACGGCACGCAGCGCCGCGTGGTGCTGCAGGCGGGCGAGATCTTCATCGCCACCGCGCCCGACCCCGCCGCCGCGCACCGCCCGTTCCGCGTGGCCAGCGCCGGCGGCACGCTGGAGGCCCTGGGCACGCGCTTCAGCGTGCGCAAGGAGGCGGGCGGCGCCACCCACATCGCCGTGCTCGAAGGCGCGGTGCGCATCACGCCCGAGCGCGCCGCCGCGCGCGTGCTGCCGGCGGGGCAGCAGGCCCGCTTCACCGCCGACGGCATCGACGACTTCCGTCCGGCGGACGCCTCGGTGCTGGCGTGGACGCAGGGCATGCTGCTGGCCGACGGCATGCGGCTGGCCGACTTCGCCGCCGAGCTGTCGCGCTACCGCCCCGGCCTGCTGCAGTGCGATGCGGCGGTGGCCGAGCTGCGCGTCTCGGGCGCCTTTCCGCTGGCCGACACCGACGGCGTGCTGCGCATGCTGGTGTCGACCTACCCGGTGGATGCGGCCACGCGCCTGCGCGGCTACTGGGTCACGCTGGTGCCGCGTGCGGCACCCGAAGAGCGCGCGACGGGCGCTTCGAAAAATATTTCGATCCGGGGGTGAGACTTTTTTTCGTTTCGGCTGGCAAGGAGGGTGAAGAACCCACCGTTG
This sequence comes from Variovorax sp. GW460-12-1-14-LB1, assembly GCF_059423605.1. Taxonomy (NCBI): domain Bacteria; kingdom Pseudomonadati; phylum Pseudomonadota; class Betaproteobacteria; order Burkholderiales; family Comamonadaceae; genus Variovorax; species Variovorax sp. GW460-12-1-14-LB1. The sequence continues at coordinate 74,042 of NZ_JBWKYF010000003.1, read as the reverse complement.
CCCAACCGAAAGGCCCGTCTCCATGTCCGCATCCCGCCCGTCCGCCTTGCGCCCGTTCGCAGAGCGCTGCCTGAACACCGTCCTTCGCCATGCCCTGGTGGCGCTCGCCCTCGGCGGCCTGGCCGGCGCGGGAGGGCCGGCCTTCGCGCAGGCGTCGCCGTCCTCGCTCGACGCCGCGTCCCGCGCCTACGACATCCCCGCCGGTCCGCTGGGCCGCACGCTCGCCGCCTTCGCGGCGGGCAACGGCATCGCGCTGTCGTTCGACCCCGCACTCACGCAGGGGCGCAGCAGCCCCGCGGTGTCGGGCCGCTACACCGCGCGCGAAGCCATCGAGCGCCTGCTCGCGGGCAGCGGCCTGCAGGTGGTGGCGCGCACCGACGGCAGCTACACGCTGCACCGCCGCGAGGCCGGCACACCCGTTGCGAGGCAGGGCGGCATCGACACGCTCGCCCCCGTCACCGTCACGGCCGAGGCCGACCGCAGCGGAACCACCGAAGGCACCGGCGCCTACACCACGCGCGCCACGGCGGCGGCCACCGGGCTGGCACTGTCGCCGCGCGAGACGCCGCAGTCGGTCACCGTCATCACGCGCCAGCAGATCGACGACCAGAACCTGCTGTCGCTCGGCCAGGCCATGCAGAGCGTGCCCGGCGTGTTCTCGGTGAGCTCCGACAGCGACCGCACCGACCTGTACGCGCGCGGCTTCTACATCGACAACTACCAGTACGACGGCGTGCCGACCACCGTCACCACCGACTTCTTCGGGGCCTCCACCAACGACCCGGTGCTGTACGACCGCATCGAGGTCGTGCGCGGCTCGACCGGGCTGCTCACGGGCGCGGGCAACCCCTCGGCCTCGGTGAACCTGGTGCGCAAGCACGCCGACAGCAAGGTGTTCGCCGGCAACGCATCGCTCGCGCTGGGCTCGTGGAACCTGCGCCGCGGCACGGTCGACCTGCAGACGCCGGTGACGAAAGACGGTCGCGTGCGCGCCCGCCTCATCGGCATGACGGAAGACCGCGACTCCTTCATCGACATGTACCACGGCCGCAAGCACGTGCTGTACGGCGTGGTCGATGCCGACCTCACGCCCAGCACCACGCTGAGCGTGGGCATCGAGTCGCAGGCCACGCGGCCCACCTCGTCGACCTGGGGCGGCCTGCCGCTGACCTTCAGCGACGGCACAGCCACGCGCTGGGACCGCTCCAAGACCGTCGGCACGCCGTGGACCCACTGGGACACGACCACCACCACCGCCTTCGCGAACCTCACGCACCAGTTCGACAACGGCTGGAAGCTCAAGGCCAACGGCTCGCACCGGCAGAGCAAGCAGAACGCCAAGCTGCTGTACCTGTACGGCGACCTCGACCGTCTCACCGGCACCGGCCTGGGCTCGCTGCCCGGCTACTTCGAGCACCAGTTCCGCCAGAACAGCCTCGACCTGCAGGCCACCGGCCCGTTCAAGTTGCTGGGCCGCACGCACGAACTCGTGGTGGGCGTCAGCAACAGCCAGTCGCGCTACGTGGAGGCGAACCATCCGCGCACCAGCGCGTTGCCCGACACCGGCAACTTCTACGACTGGAACGCCGCGTCGTACCCCGAGCCGGGCTGGGACCCGTTGAAGGTCTCGGCCATCACCAAGACGCGCCAGACCGGCACCTACGGCGCCGCGCGCCTGTCGCTGGCCGATTCGCTCAAGCTCATCGTGGGCGGGCGCCAGAACAGCTGGCGCTCCACGCGCCTGACCGCCGACGCCCCGGCCACGCGCAAGCACGAGGTGTTCACGCCCTACGCGGGCCTGGTGTACGACCTGAGCGAGAACTACTCGGTGTACGCGAGCTACACCGACATCTTCCAGCCGCAGAACTACCGCGACGCCGGCGGCGCGTACCTCGACCCGGTGACCGGCAAGAGCTACGAGATCGGCCTCAAGGGCGAGCACCTGAACGGCAAGCTCAACACCTCCATCGCCGTCTTCCGCGCCGAGCAGGAGAACGTGGCGCAGCGCGACGGCACGAAGCTCGTGCCCAACTCGAGCGAAGGCGCCTACTACGGCGCACGCGGCGTGACCAGCAAGGGCATCGAGCTGCAGGTGTCGGGCGAACTGGCCCCGGGCTGGCAGCTGAACGCGGGCATCGCGCGCACGCTGGGCCGCGAAGGCAACGGCAACCGCATCAACACCGCCATACCGACCACGCAGGCCACGCTGTTCACCACCTACCGGCTGCCCGGCGCGTGGCACCGGCTCACGCTGGGCGGCGGCGTCAACTGGCAGAACCGCACCTACTACGCGTACAGCGTGGGCGATGTCGACCTGCGCTACCAGCAGGGCTCGCGCGCGGTCGTGAGCCTGATGGCGCGCTACGCCTTCACGCCCAAGCTGGCGCTGCAGCTGAACATCGAGAACCTGTTCGACAAGAAGTACTACAGCAACATCGACGGGCAGGCCTACTTCGGCACGCCGCGCAACGCGGTGGCGACGCTGAGCTACGCGTTCTGACCGGGAAAGAGCGGGGGGGCATGACCCTTTTTTCGTTCTCGTTTGTCATGTAGGGGAGGGGCGCATGTCCGCGCCCCGTTTTCCGGTCCCCGATGAACACCCGCACCTCCTCCTTTTCTCCCGCCCTGCGGCTGCTGTCCCGCGTCGCGGCCGCCGTGTTCGGCGGCTACGCGCTGGCCTCGGCCGCCGCCGTCTTCCTGGCCGCCGTGCTGCCGGCCGGCCCCGCCGAGGCCGCGCTCGGGGGCATGCAGTTCAGCTTCGCGGTCTACACCGTCGCCGTGATCTGGGCGTTCGCGCCCGTGTCGCTGCCGCGTGCGTGGGCCGGCCTGCTGCTGCCGGCCGTGGTGCTGGCCGGGCTCGGCCTGGCCTTGCGCGGCGCGGGAGGCGGGGCATGAGCACGAAGAAAGCCAAGGCGCCGTCGCAAGGGGGCTTTCGCCAGGCCCAGGCCTGGCTGCACACCTGGTGCGGCCTGTGGTTCTCGTGGCTGCTGTTCGCGGTGTTCCTCACCGGCACGCTGGCCGTGTTCGACGAGCCCATCACCCATTGGATGACGCCGGAGCACCACGCCGAGGAGGCCGCCGCGGCAGCCAGGAAGGGCGAGCCCACGGCCGACCGCGCGCAGCGCCTGGCCTGGGGCATGGCCTACATGGCCGAGCACCACCCGGGCGCCTCGATGTGGGAGCTGTGGCCTTCGGATGCGCAAGGCGGCGGCGAGCTGCGCGTGTTCTGGTTCGACGCCAACCGCCAGTACGCGGGCGTCGCGCTCGACCCCGCCACCGGCAAGCCGTTGAAGGAAGACGGCGGCCACGCGGCGCGCGCCACGCTCGGCGGGCACCACTTCGTCGACTTCCACTACGAGCTGCACGCCGGCACCGTCGGCCTGTGGATCGTCGGGATCGCCGCGATGGCGATGCTGGTGGCGCTGGTGTCGGGCGTCATCACGCACAAGCGCATCTTCAAGGACTTCTTCACCTTCCGTCCCAAGAAAGGCCAGCGCAGCTGGCTCGACGCGCACAACGCCGTGGCGGTGCTGACCTTGCCCTTCCAGTTCATGATCGCCTACACCGGCCTCGTGATCTCTGGCACCAGCTTCATGCCGGCCCCCAAGGTCTTGCACTACGGCACCGGCCCGCAGGCGCAGGTGCGTTTCGTCTCCGAGCTGGGCGACAGCGACAAGCCCGCCGCCACCGGCCGCGCGATGCCCGTGCCCGTGCTCGAACCGTTCGCGGCACGCGGCCAGGAACGCATGGGCCAGCCGGTGCGCGCGGTCGTCATCGACCACCCGGGCGACGCGGGCGCGCGCATCGGCGTGTACGGATGGAACGGCGACGACGAATCCGCGCGCCGGCTCAGCGCCACCACCGGCATGGTGCAGTTCTCGGCCGCCACCGGCGAGGTGCAGCGCGTGCGCCTGCCGGGCGCCGCGGACGGAGGGGCCGCCATGCTCGCGCAGTCGGCCATGGGCGGGCTGCACATGGTCACCTTCGGCGGCTGGCCGATGAAGTGGCTCTACTTTTTATGTGGCCTCGCGGGCACCGCGATGATGGGCTCGGGCGCCGTGCTGTTCATCGTGAAGCGCCGGCAAAAACACCTGGGCGAGTTCGGTGGCGCGACGGCGCGGGTCTACCGGCTGATCGAGGCGCTGAACGTCGCGGCCATCGCCGGCCTCGCCATCGCCTGCGTGGGCTACTTGTGGGCCAACCGGCTGGTGCCGGTCGGCATCGGGCACCGCGCGGACCGCGAACTGCAGGTCTTCTTCGCGCTGTGGGCGCTGGCGCTGGTGCACGCCTTCGTGCGGCAGCCGGCGCGCGCGTGGCGCGAGCAGCTCGGTGCGCTGGCCGCGCTGTGCCTGCTGCTGCCGGTGCTCAACTTCGTGACCACGGGCGATCACCTGCTGGCGCAGCTGTCGCGCAGCGATTGGGAAAGCCTCGGCGTCGAACTGGGCGCCGTGGCTTTCGGGCTTGCGGCGCTGGGTGCGCTGCGCCATCTGCTGCGGAAGGCGGCGCGATGACGACGGCATGGGCTTCGTTGCTTGGCCTTGCGCTGGCGTATGCGGGCATGTCGTGCCTGAGCTTTGCCATGGACCGGCACCACGAGCAGCTGACGCGCGGACGTGAAGTGCCCGCGCGTCGGCGCACGGGCTTGCGCGTGATCGGCATGGTGCTGCTGGCAGCGGCCATCGTGCCCTGCGTGATGGCCTGGGGCCCGACGGTCGGGACGGTCGCCTGGCTGGGCTTCCTGTCGGCCGGTGCGTTGCCGGTGGCGCTGCTGTTGCCGTACCGCCCACGCACCGTGGCGTGGGGCGCCGGCGCTGCCGCCGTGGCCGGTGGTGCGGGGCTTGCGCCGGTGCTGGCGGCGCTGCTGCGCTGAGGTCAGTCCACCTTGATGGCTGCGGCCTTGACCACCTGCTGCGCCTTCGCGGTCTCGTCGGCAATGAACTTGTTGAACTGCGCGGAGGGCATGGTGAAGGGGTCGGCGCCGAGCTTCTCCAGCCGTTCCTTCAGCTCGGGCGACACCATGATCTTCGCGACCTCGGCCTGCAGCCGTTCCACCACGGGCTGCGGTGTCTTGGTGGGCGCGAACAGGCCGACCCAGAACAGGTAGGCCGAGCCCGGCACGCCGGCCTCCACGGTGGTGGGCGCGTCGGGCAGGGCGGACGAGCGGCCGGCGGTGCCCACGGCCAGTGCCTTCAGCTTGCCGCTCTTGATCAGCGGCAGCGCCGACACCATCGGCGCGAAGAACCAGTCGACGCGCCCGGCCATCACCTCGGTCATGGCTTCGGGCGTGCCGCGAAAGGGCACATGCTGCGCGTCGACGCCGGCCGCGAGGCGGAACACCTCGGCATTCATGTGCGTGGCCGAGCCGTTGCCCGCGGAGCCGTAGTTCAGCCCGCCGGGCTTGGCCTTCGCCTTGGCCACGAGGTCTTTCACGTCGGTGAAGTGCGACGGCGAGGTCACCAGCACGTTGGGCAGGCTGGCCATCGGCGTCACGCCCGTGAAGTCCTTCAGCGTGTCGTACGACAGGCCCTTGTAGATCCACGGGTTCACGAGGTGGCCGGCCGAATGCACCAGCAGCGTGTAGCCGTCGGCCGGCGCCTTGGCGGCGATGGCCGCACCCAGCGTGCCGCCCGCGCCGGGGCGGTTGTCCACGATCACGCTGGTGCCCAGCGCAGGCCCCAGCTTCTCGGCGACCAGGCGCGCGACGATGTCGGTGCCGCTGCCCGCCGTGAAGGGTACGACCAGCTTGATCGGTTGCGTGCCCGGCCAGGCGCCTTGTGCATGGGCGCCGCCGAACGTGCAGGCCGCGAGTGCCGCGGCGATCGTGAGTGCCTGTCGGCGGCTCCAGGGGAATGTCTTCTTCATGCGTCTTGTCTCCGTTGATTTGTTGGTGCGAGCGATGAATGACTGGGAAAGGAGCGCGCTAGGCGGGCGGTGCGTTCGCCATCACCAGCGCCACCAGCACCGGGCGGTTGCTGCGGTTCTCGAGCTGGCGCTTCTCGCCGGGTGCGAAGCGGCAGCTGTCGTAGGGCAGCAGCACGTCTTCCTGGTGCGCGCCCTCGAGTTCGCCGACGATGTGCAGCTCGCCCTCGAGCACGAGGTAGAGCTTCTCCATCGGCGAGCCGTCCAGGCCGGTGCGGCCGCCGGGCAGGATCTGGCTCATGCCCATCCACATCTGCGTCGAGGGGCCGGCCTCCTTGCCCTGCAGGCGCAAGCAGCGCATGTCGAAGTGGTTGGGCGCCTCGTAGTGCGGCGCCTCGCTGAAACGGGTCACATGCATGGTGGGTGTCCTCGGGGGTCAGGGGCGCAGCACGACGCGGTCGGTGCTGCCCGACAGCACCAGCCGGTAGGCGTCGATCGCTTCGTCGAGCGCGAAGTGGCGTGCCACGGGAAAGGGTTTCAGCGTGCCGCGCTCGAAGCCTTCGCGCATCGCGTCGAGTTGCGCGGTGGAGGCCACGCAGTCCATCGCCAGCGAGTCGATGCCCACGTAGGTGTGCATGCCGCGGTAGAACGCGAAGATGTCGAAGGGCACCGCGCGGTCGTGCGTGGCGATGAAGATCTGCGTGGCCCCCTTGGCCATCGCCTTGTTGGCGGCCTCGAAGTAGGCGCTGCCCACGGTGTTGTAGACGATGTGCGCGCCGCGCCCGTCGGTGAGCTCGCGCACCTGCGCGCCCACGTCGGCGTGGTGGCGTGCATCGACCACGTCGACCGGCGCGCTCGCGAACCCCGCGAAGGGCCCCGGGCCGCGCTGCACCGCGATCACGCGCGCGCCGGCCTGCGCGGCCAGCTGCACCGCCGCCTGCCCGACCTTGCCGTTGGCACCCAGCACCAGCACCGTCTGGCCCGCCTGCGGCATGCCGCTGCGCCGGAAGCCCTCGTAGGCCGTGACGAAGGGCACGCCCACCGCGCCGGCCTCGTCCATCGAGATGCCCTGGGGCTTGGCGCGCAGGGCCGCCTCGGGCAGCACGAGGTAGCGTGCATGCGAGCCGTCGCGCGTGATGCCGACGTCGCCGCCCGAGCCGTAGACCTCGCGGTCGATCCATTCCGAAGGGCCGCTCACCACGGTGCCCGCGAAGTCGCGCCCCGGCGTGCGCGGCCAGACGGCCTGCGGCATGAGGCCCAGCGCAGCCTTCACGTCGCTCGGGTTCACGGCGGCGGCGGCCACGCGCACCACGGCATGGCCGGGCGGCGCCGCGGGCTCGGGCTGCGGCGCGGCCTCCAGGTGCAGCGCGTCGAGGTTGGCGGCCTTGCCGTTCACGCGCAGGGCGCGCGGTTCATGAAGGATGGCGCTCATCGTGCGGCTCCCTGAACGGTGCGGGTGTCGGCCAGCCCCAGCATCGCGCGGGCCTCGCGCGGGTTGGCGACGTCGCCGCCGAGGCTGCGCAGGATGTCGCGCGCCTTCGCCACGAGCTGCGCGTTGCTTTCGGCCAGCACGCCTTTCTCGAGGTAGATGTTGTCTTCCATGCCCACGCGCACGTGGCCGCCCAGCAGCCACGACTGCGCGACGATCGGGAACTCCGTGCGGCCGATGCCGAAGGCGCTCCAGAAGGCGCCGCGCGGCAGCAGGTTGCGCGCATAGAGCAGCGTCTCGGGTGTGGGCGCGAAGCCGTACTTCACGCCGAGCACGAAGGTCCACATCGCGGGCCCGTCGAGCGTGCCGTCGGCGATGAGGTCCAGCGCCAGGTGGATGTCGCCCGAGTCGAAGATCTCCAGCTCGGGCTTCACGCCGGCCTCGCGCATCACCTTCGCCATGCGGCGCACGTTCTTCGGCGTGTTGATCACCACGTCGGGGCCGGAGTTCATGGTGTTGAGGTCGAGCGAGCACACGTCGGGCCGGATCAGCGCGATGTGTTCCACGCGCTTTTCGGGCGGCAGCAGCGTGGTGCCGGGCGCGGCGATCTTCGGGTCGTCCTCGCTCGGAATGAAGCGCCCGCCCGGCCCGGTCGTGAGGTTCACGATCAGCTCGCGGTTCTCGCGGCGGATGCGATCGACCACCTCGCGGTACAGATCGACCTCCATCGAGGGCTTGCCCGTCTCGGGGTGGCGCACGTGGATGTGCACCTGCGCCGCGCCGGCTTCGGCGGCGGCCAGGCATTCGTCGGCGATCTGCACCGGCGTGATCGGCAGGTGCGGCGTCTGCTCGGGCTTCACGAGGTTGCCCGTGACGGCGCAGGTGATGAGCGTCTTCGCGTTGTTCACAGGTGGCGCCCTCCGTCGACCACGATGCGCGTGCCGGTGACGAAGCGCAGCGTGGTGGCCAGCGCTTCCACGGTGGCGGCCACGTCGTCGGGTTTGCCGATGCGTCCCAGCGGCGTGGTGCTGGCCATCTTGTCGGCGAACTCCGCGCCGCGTCCGGGCACGAAGCCCGACTCGACCGCGCCCGGCGACACCGACACCACGCGCACCGCCGGCGCCAGCGCCCTGGCCAGCGCATCGCCCACCACGTCGAGCCCGGCCTTGGCCGCGACATACGCGAGGTTGCTGCCCACGCCCGTGAAGCCGGCGATGGACGAGATGTTGACCACCAGCCCGTCGCCGGAGGCCTTGAGCATCGGCGCGAAGGCGCGGATGGTGGCGAACACGCCGCGGAAGTTGGCGCGCAGCAGGTCGTCGATGAGTTCGTCGGTCAGCGCATCGAGGTCGCCGGCCGGCACGGGCTGCGTGTGGCCCGCGCTGTTGACCAGGATGTCGCAGCGCCCGTGCGCGGCCTTCACCTCGGCGGCGGCGGCCTGCAGGCTCGGCGTGTCGACGATGTCGGCGCGGATCGCGCCGTGGCGCTGGCCGCTGTCCGAGGGCAGGGCGGCGGCGCGCGCGGCGGCGTTGTCGTCGCCACCGCGGTGCAGCAGCACGCAGGTGGCGCCCAGCGCGGCCAGCCGCGTGGCCGTGGCGTAGCCGATGGCGCCGAGGCCGCCGGTGATGACGGCGATCTTGCCGTGGAGTCGGGATTGGGGATCGAAGCTCATGGGATGAAGGGAAGTTGCGGAATCAGGGGATCGGCGGGCGGGGGAACTTCATCTCGCCGGGTTCGAGCTGGAAGTCGTACTGCAGCGTGGCGCTGCGGCCATCGGGCGCGAGCGCGAAGCGGCCGATGAGCTGGCGCGTCACGCCGAAGGTCGGGTCGCTCTCCAGGTTCTCGTCGTCGTCGGCGAACACCTGCGTGACCAGCACCTTGTGGCCCGGCTTGCTCAGCATGAAGTGCAGGTGCGCGGGCCGGTTCGGGTGACGCTGCTGCGCGCGCAGCAGCACGCCGCAGGGCCCGTCGGTGGGCACCGGGTAGCCGGCGGGGCGCACGCTGCGGAAATGAAAGCGGCCCTCGGCATCGGTGGTGAAGCGCCCGCGCAGGTTCATGTCGTCCTGCTCCGGGTCCTGGTTCTCGTAGAGCCCGACCGGCGAGGCCTGCCACACGTCGACCGTGACGCCGGCCATCGGCTGCCCGCCCACGTCGCGCACCGTGCCCGTCACCTCCAGCGGCGTGCCGGGCGTGCCCGAGCGCGCGATGCTCTCGCCCGCCGCGCAGGCCGGCGAGTTGGCGCGCCAGAAGGGGCCGAGCAGGGCGGCCGGCGATTCGCCGTGCGGGTCCTGGTTGTTCTGCAGCGCCACCACGGTGGACACGCCCAGGATGTCGGCCGCCAGCACCACCTCGTTCTTGGTCTCGCCGGTGGCGTGGCCGATGGCGACGATGAATTCGAGCGCCTGCTCGAACTCCTCCTCGGTCAGCTTCACCTCCTGGACGAAGGCGTGCAGGTGGCGCGTGAGCGCGTCCATCACGGTGCGCAGGCGCGGGTCGGGGGTGCGTTGCATGGCGTCGAGCGCAAAGCCGAGCACCGAATCGGGGGAGGTGGCGATGTTCATCTGCAATCCTTGCAATCGTTTGCATGATCTTAAGGCAGATTCCAGAAAAGTAAAATGGCAGGTATCCGGGATGCCAGAATGGGAATTCGCCAACCATGGCGCTTCGGATGTCCAACAATCGTTTGCACCAATGAGCACCCATCCCCCTACCAGCCCCGTCACCATCCGCGACGTCGCCCGTGCCGCCGGGGTGCATGTGTCGACCGTGTCGCGCGCGCTCAGCCCCGAGAAGCGCTCGCTGATCAGCGACGAGGTGCTGCGCGTGGTCGAGGAGGCCGCGCAGCGCCTGGGTTACCGGCCCAACCGCGCGGCCTCGGCGCTGCGCACGGGCCGCACCCACACCATCGGCGTGCTGGTGCCCGACATCACGAACGCGGTGTTCCCGCCGATCCTGCAAGGCATCGAGGCCAGCGCGGCGGCGCGCGGCTACTTCGTGTTCGTCACCAACGTGGTCGACCCGGCGCTCGCGCGGCCGGTGCTCGAGCGCATGCTGGCGCAGCGCGTGGATGGCGTGATCCTGGCCACCGCCACGCGCGACGACCCGCTGGTCGACTTCGTCGCCAAGGCCGGCATGACCGCGGTGCTCGTCAACCGCGCCGACGAGACCGGCCGCCTGCCCGCCGTGGTGAGCGACGACCGGCTGGCGATGAAGCTCGCGGTCGACCACCTCGTGGGCCTGGGCCACAAGCGCATCGCGCACCTGGCGGGGCCGCAGACCATCCCCACCGGCGTGGGCCGTCTGCTGGGCGTGGAGCAGGCGCTGCGCGACCACCGCATGAAGCCGGCGCGCATCGTCGAGTGCGCCAGCTACAGCCGCGAAGCGGGCGCGGCCGCGATGAAGCAGATGCTCGCGGCTGGCGCCGCGCCGCAGGCCGTGGTCTGCTGCAACGACCTCGTGGCGCTGGGCGCCTACGACGCGCTGCGCGAGGCGGGCCTGCGCGTGCCGAAAGACATCTCCATCACCGGCCACAACGACATGCCGCTGGTCGACATGGTCGATCCACCGCTCACCACCATCCGCCTGCCGCACCGCGAACTCGGCTGGCGCGCGGCCGAGATGCTGTTCGAGGAGATCGACGGACAGGCGCTCTCGGCCTCCACCGTGGTGCTGCGCCCGGAGCTGGTGGTGCGCAAGTCGACGGCCGCGCCGGCCGCGCGCTGAACGAAGACGAAAACAAATGCATCCGCAGGGCGGCGCGCACACTTCGCACCGAGAATCGTCGGCCATTCCCGGTCCCGTGTTCCGCTTCCTTCTTGCATGCGCTTTCGTCCCGCCTTCCTGCTTCTTTCCCTCGGTCTTTCCCTCCCGCTGCTGGCCCACGCCGCGTCGCCGCGCACCTGCCTCGTCGTGGGCGTGAGCGACGGCGACACGCTCACCGCGCGCTGCGGCCGCAGCGGTGCCTACGCGCAGGTCAAGGTGCGCATTGCCGCCATCGACGCACCCGAAAAAGCGCAGCCCTACGGCCAGCGCAGCCGCCAGGCGCTGAGCCGCCTGTGCTACGCCGAGAAGGCCGTCATCACCGAGCGCGACACCGACCGCTACGGCCGCACCGTGGCCGACGTGCGCTGCAACGGCGAAGACGCCGGCCGCCGCCTGGTGGCCGAGGGCTGGGCCTGGGTGTACGACTACCACGGCATCGCGAAGAAGCGGGGCGGCGACCTGTTCCGCCTCGAAGCCGCGGCGCGTGCGCAGCACATCGGCCTGTGGGCCGACACCGCGCCGACGCCGCCGTGGGACTGGCGGCGCGAACGCCGGGAGCAGCCGCGCAGCAACAACAACCATGGCGGCTCGCGGCCCTGGGGCGACGTGCGCTTCGAACCCCTGTCATGACGGCTTCATGGGCGCGCGGGAGCATCGCGGGTTCCCACGATTCCCACGGACCCCCAGGACATGGCCAAAGACTTCGCGCGCATGGAGGACTCGAACCCCTCCGGCAACCCCACCATCCACGACGTGTCCGATCCGCAGCGGCGGGTCTTCGTGCGCGGCGGCCTGGCGGCGGCCGTGGCAGGCCTGTTCGGGCCGCTGGCCGGCTGTGCCAGCACGGGCAGCGGCAGTAGCAGCAGCGCCGTGAGCGGCCTGGGTCGCGCCATCGGTTTCAAGAGCGTGCCCATGGCGGCGGTCGACCAGGTGGTCGTGCCCGAGGGCTACCGCACGCAGGTGCTGTACCGCTGGGGCGACCCCACCGGCATCGCGGGCCGCATGCCCGCCTTCAAGACCGATGCCTCCGACTCCGCCGACGACCAGGCGCTGCAGGCCGGCATGCACCACGACGGCATGGCCTTCTTTCCGTTGGACGGATCGAACCGCGGCCTGCTGGTGCTGAACCACGAGTATGTGGACGACGGCCTGCTGCACACCGACGGCATGAAGACCTGGAGCGCCGCGAAGGTGCGCAAGTCGATGCACGCGCACGGCGTGTCGGTGATCGAGCTGCAGCGCGACGGCGCGGCCTGGCAGCAGGTGCTGCCCTCGCGTTTCGCGCGCCGCATCACCGCGCTCACGCCGATGACGCTCACCGGCCCCGCGGCCGGCCACCCGATGCTGCGCACCGCGGGCGATCCCTCGGGCACGCAGGTGCTCGGCACCTTCAACAACTGCGCCAACGGCCAGACGCCGTGGGGCACCTACCTGACCTGCGAGGAAAACTTCGCCGACTACTTCGAGGGCACGGCCACGCCCGACGCGCACCAGAAGCGCTGGGGTCTCAAGAAGGGCAACGGCGCCAAGTACCGCTGGCACGAGCACGAAGAACGCTTCGATGTCGAGAAGCACCCGAACGAGTCGAACCGCTACGGCTGGGTGGTCGAGATCGATCCGCAAGACCCGAGCTCCACCCCGCGCAAGCGCACCGCACTGGGCCGCGCCGCGCACGAGGGCGCGGCCGTGGCGCTCACCGACGACGGCCGCGCCGTGGTTTACATGGGCGAGGACTCGCGCTTCGAGTACATCTACAAGTTCGTGAGCCGCGACAAGGTCCGCCCCGGCGGCGCCGCCGCCAACCGCGACCTGCTCGACCACGGCACGCTCTACGTGGGCCGCTTCGACGTCGACGGCACGGGCGAATGGCTGCCGCTGGTGCAGGGCAAGGGCGGGCTGGTGGCCGACAAGGGCTTCGCCACGCAGGGCGACGTGCTCATCAAGTCGCGCCAGGCCAGCGACATCCTCGGCGCCACCAAGATGGACCGCCCCGAGTGGACCACCGTCGATCCGCTGACGAAGGAGGTCTACTGCACGCTCACCAACAACAGCAACCGCGGCGCCCCGGGCCAGCCCTTCATGGACGCGGCCAACCCGCGCTCCAACAACACGATGGGCCAGATCATCCGCTGGAAGGAAAGCGGCGACCTCGACGCCACGAAGTTCGCCTGGAACCACCTCGTGCTCGCGGGCGACCCGAAGCAGACGCGCTACGAGGCGCAGGGCAACGTCAAGGGCGACGCCTTCGGCAGCCCCGACGGCCTGATGGTCGATGCGCGCGGCGTGCTGTGGATCCAGACCGACGTGTCGACCTCCACGCTCGGCAAGGGCGACTACACCAACCTGCCCAACAACCAGATGCTGGCCTGCGACCCGACCAAGGGCGAGATCCGCCGCTTCCTGCTCGGCCCGGCCGGCTGCGAGATCACCGGCCTCACGGCCACGCCCGACCTGCGCACGCTGTTCATCAACATCCAGCACCCGGGCGAGCCGGCCAACGAGCGCAGCGACCCCGAGCGCCCGCTCGCCGTGTCGAAGTGGCCCGACGGCGCGGGCCGGCCGCGCTCGGCGACGGTGGTCATCACGAAGATCGACGGCGGGGTGATCGGCAGCTGACGCAGCCAAGGGGGGCGCCTCGCGGGGCGCCCTCAGGTCTTCAGCAGTGGCCCGAGTACCAGCAGCGCACCTCGGGCATGAACAGCCCCCAGACGAAGCTGATCGCGCACACGATCAGCATCAGCAGCGCGAACATGCGCAGGCCCTCGGCGCCCCAGCGCGGCGCGAAGATGCTCACGAGAAAGCCCGAGAGGAAGGTGCCTTCGAGCCAGGCCGCGCCGCCCCAGCGCAGGATCCAGAGCCAGAACAGCGCATCGAGCGCATGAAAGACGACCCACCAGAGCAACGTCATCGCGCGGCGTGGGACGTGCTTACGACTCGCTGCGGCCCTGCACGTCGGCCACCACGCGCGCGTTGCGCTGGAAGCTCCAGTAGGCGCTGGCCCAGTCCCACATCACGACCACGCGGTTGCGGAAACCGATCAGGAAGTACGCGTGCGCGAACAGCCAGAACAGCCACGCGGGCCGGCCGCTGAAGCGCAGCGGGCCGAAGGGCGTGCCCAGGTCGACCACGGCCGAGTTGCGCCCGATGGTGGCCAGGTTGCCATAGTCGGCGTAGCGAAACGGCACCGTGGGCTGGCCCGCCAGGCGGCGCAGGATGTTCGCCGCCGCCGCGCGGCCCGCCTGCTTGGCGCCGGGCGATACGCCGGGCACCGGCTTGGGCGGCTTGCCGGGCGCGTGGCTCATGGCGGCGGCCAGGTCGCCCACCACGCTGATCTCGGGGTGGCCGGCCAGGCTCAGGTCGGGCTCGACCTTGATGCGGCCCGCGCGGTCGCACTCGACGCCCGTGGCGCTGCCGAGCAGCCGGCCCAGCGGCGAGGCCGCGACACCGGCCGCCCACACCACGCAGCTGCTGGGAATGCGGTAGCTCTGCAGCGGCGTGCCGTCGGGGCCGCCGGCGGTCTGCACTTCGAGGCCAGCGTTGTCGATGGCGGTGACGCGCGCGTTCAGCCGCACCTCCACGCCGAGCCGCTCCAGTTGCTCGAGCGCCTTCTGGCTCAGGCTTTCGGGCATGGCCTGCAGCACGCGCGGGCCGCCCTCGACCAGCAGCACCTGCGCGCTGCCCGGGTCGATGCGGCGGAACTCGCCCGCGAGCGTGTGCTTGGCGATCTCGGCCAGCGTGCCGGCCATCTCGACGCCGGTCGGCCCGGCGCCGATCACCACGAAGGTGAGCAGGGCGCGGCGGCGTTCGGGGTCGGCGGTTGTCTCGGCCGTTTCGAAGGACATCAGCACGCGGCGGCGGATCTCGAAGGCGTCGGCCAGCGTCTTCAGGCCCGGCGCGGCGGGTGCCCATTCGTCGTGCCCGAAATAGCTGTGCGTGGCGCCGGCCGCCACGATCAGGTGGTCGTAGGCCACCTGGCTGCCATCGGCCAGCTGCACCGTGCGCGCGGCCGGGTCGATGCCCGTCACCTCGGCCAGCAGCGTGGTCACGTTGGACTGCTTGCGGAACAGGGCGCGCACCGGCGCCGCGATCGACGGCGCCGCGAGCCCGGCGGTCGCCACCTGGTACAGCAGGGGTTGGAACAGGTGGTGGTTGGTCTTGTCGATCACCGTCACATCGACGTCGGCCCGCTGCAGCTTGCGCGCTGCCTCGAGTCCGCCGAAACCGCAGCCGATGATGACAACGTGGGGCCTGGCCGAAGGAGAGGGGGTTTGCATCGCCCGGATCATACGCAGCGGGCCGGGGCGTTCCGGGGCCGCTTGCGCGCAGGACGGGCTCCTGCGGCGGCGCGGCGGCGGCGTCTTGTCCTACGTGCCTTTGTCGCCCGAATGGGCTAAAACTTCCCGCTGACCTGAGAAGGTGTGAACGAACCCGCCATGCCCGCTCATCCCGCGCAGACGCGCGCCCTCGGCGTTGCAAATGCTCGCCGCAGCCCGAGCTGCGACTGCGCTTTGCGCCTTGATGGCACACGCCTTCGCGGGCCGCTCGGACACGGCGGATTCATTCACACCTTCGAACTGGAGACACCATGACGTTTTCCCGGCCGATCGCCCCCGTGGCGAGCGCCTTGCGCGAGCAATTCCGCACGGTGCGCGCCGCCAGCGTGGCGCTGGCCGCGCCGCTGTCCGCCGAGGACCAGTGCATCCAGTCGATGCCCGACGCCAGCCCGACCAAGTGGCACCTGGCGCACACGACGTGGTTCTTCGAGACCGTGCTGCTGCAGCCGCATGCGGCGGGGTACCAACCCTTCGATGCGCGTTTTCATTACCTCTTCAACTCCTACTACGAGGCGCTCGGGCCGCGCCACCCGCGCCCCCAGCGCGGGCTGCTCACGCGGCCTTCGCTCGATGAAGTGCACGCCTACCGCCGCCATGTCGACGAGGCGGTGCTCGCGCTGCTGGCTGCGCCGGAGGCGCTCGACTGGGCGGCCATCGAGGCCATCGTCGCGCTCGGGCTGAACCACGAGCAGCAGCACCAGGAGCTGCTGCTCACCGACATCCTGCATGCGCTGTCGTGCAACCCGCTGCTGCCGGCGTACAAGCCCGCGAGCGGCCCCGCGCGGCGGCTGGCCGCCGTGCCGGCCGAGGTGCGCTGGCTGGAGCAGCCGGGCGGCACGGTCGAGGTCGGGCATGCGGGTGAGGGCTTCTGCTTCGACAACGAGACGCCGCGCCACGCCGCCTTGCTGCGCCCCTATGCCATCGCCGACCGGCTGGTGAACTGCGGCGACTACGCGCAGTTCATCGCCGACGGCGGCTACCGTCGGCCCGAGCTGTGGCTGTCCGACGGCTGGGCCACGGTGCAGGCCCAGGGCTGGCGCCACCCGGCCTACTGGCTTGAAGCCGACGACCCGCGCATCGCCACCCTCGGCGCCGGCGGCGGCCATGCCGCTCCCGCCGGCTGGCAGGTGTTCGGCCTGCACGGCGTGCGGCCGATGGAGGCCGACGCGCCCGTGTCCCAGCTGAGCTTCTACGAGGCCGCCGCATACGCCGAATGGGCCGGTGCGCGCCTGCCCACCGAGTTCGAATGGGAGGCCGCCTTCGACGCGCCCGGCATCGCGCAGATGAGCGGCCACGTCTGGCAGTGGACGCGTTCCTCGTACGACCCGTACCCGGGGTTTCGTCCGCTGCCGGGCATCGCGGCCGAATACAACGGCAAGTTCATGGTGGGCCAGCTGGTGCTGCGCGGCGGCAGCGTGGCCACGCCGGCCGGCCACACGCGGCCCAGCTACCGCAATTTCTTTCCGCCGGCGGCACGCTGGCAGTTCTCGGGGCTGCGGCTCGCGAAAGACCTTTGACCGACACCTCGATGGAGCCGAGCACCATGCGCAATCCGACCGCCCCGTTCGCCCTCGCCAGCCACCTGCAGCGACAGGAAGCAGCGACCCCGCCCGACACCGCCCCGTGGTCCGAGTTCGGCCGCGCCATGCAGGCCGGCCTGGCACGCACGCCGCGCCACATCTCGCCCAAGTTCTTCTACGACGTGGCCGGCTCGCAGCTGTTCGACCGCATCTGCGAACTGCCCGAGTACTACCCCACGCGCACCGAGCTGGGCATTCTGGGCGCCTGCGCCGGCGAGATCGCCGCGCAGATCGGACCGAACGCCGAGATCGTCGAGTTCGGCGCCGGCTCGCTCACCAAGGTGCGGCTGCTGCTCGATGCGCTCGAATCGCCCAAGCGCTACCTGCCGATCGACATTTCGGGCGAGCACCTCGAAGCCGCGGCGGCGCGCCTGAAGGCCGACTACCCGGCGCTCGCGGTGCAGCCCATCGCGGCCGACTACACCATGCCGCTCGTGCTGCCCGCGCCCCTGGCCGGGGCAGGCCGGCGCGTGGGTTTCTTCCCGGGCTCGACCATCGGCAACTTCGAGCCCGACGAGGCGCTGGCGTTCCTGCAGCTCGCGGCGCGCATGCTGCGCGGCGGCGGCCTGCTGATCGGCGTTGACCTGGTGAAAGACCCCGACCGGCTGCACGCGGCCTACAACGACGCGCAGGGCGTGACGGCGGCGTTCAACCTCAACCTGCTGCGGCGCGCGAACGCCGAGCTGTCGGCCGACTTCGACCTCGACGGCTTCTCGCACGCGGCCTTCTACAACGCGCCGATGCGCCGCATCGAGATGCACCTCGTGAGCCGGCGTGCGCAGAGCGTGCAGCTGCGCGGCGAGCGCTTCTCGTTCGAGGAAGGCGAGACCCTGCATACCGAGTACTCGCACAAGTTCACCGTCGAGGGCCTGCAGGCCCTGGCGGTGCGCGCGGGCTTCCGCGTCGGGGCGGTGTGGACCGACCCCGAGCGGCTGTTCAGCGTGCACTGGCTGGTGAGCTGAACGGCCCTCGGCGCTCAGGACAGATCGGCGCCGTTCACGAGCCTGACCGGGATGCTGGCCAGGTCCACGCCTTCCAGGCAACGCGCATTGATGGCCCATCCCGTGAACGGCAGCTTGCCTTCGGCTGTCTCTTGCGCGGTGGGCGCGCTGGGAATCCGGAACGGCATGATTCCGCAGGTGGGGCAGAAGTAGTCCCGTGCGGTCCGTGAGTGCCACTGATAGACCGTGAGGTCTTCCAGCGGCGTGAGCAGGCGAAGCGCCGATTCGGGCACGCGGTGAATCAGCGCGCCGCGGCGCCGGCACACGGAACAGTTGCAGCTGCGGACATGGTCGAGGTCGGTGTCCACCTCGAAGCGACACGCGCCGCAGTGGCAGGCGCCTTGGTACGTTGTCACGGGCAGCGAGTTCCTAGCTGTCCAGCCCAGCCAGGCACACGTACTTCACTTCGAGGAAATCGTCGAGCCCGTACTTCGAGCCCTCGCGCCCCAGCCCCGATTGCTTGACGCCGCCGAACGGCGCCTCGGCCGTGGACACCAACCCGGTGTTCACGCCCACGATGCCCGACTCGAGCGCTTCGGCCACGCGCATGATGCGGCCGATGTCGCGGCTGTAGAAGTACGCGGCCAGGCCGAACTCGGTGTCGTTGGCCGCGGCGATGGCTTCGGCCTCGGTGTCGAACGCGAAGATCGGCGCCAGCGGGCCGAAGGTTTCCTCGCGCGCGAACAGCATGTCGGGCGTGGCGCCGCCGATCACGGTCGGCTCGTAGAACAGGCCGCCCAGCGCGTGGCGCTTGCCGCCCGCAAGCACGGTGCCGCCCTTGGCGACGGCGTCGGCCACATGTTCCTCGAGCTTCTCGACCGCCTTGGCGTCGATCAGCGGGCCCTGGTTCACGCCGGCCTCGGTGCCATTGCCGACCTTCAGCGCGTTGACCTTGGCCACCAGCTTCTGCGTGAAGGCCTCGAGCACGCCGCGCTGCACGTACAAGCGGTTCGCGCACACGCAGGTCTGGCCGGTGTTGCGGTACTTGGAGACCATCGCGCCTTCGACGGCGGCATCCACATCGGCATCGTCGAACACGATGAAGGGCGCGTTGCCGCCCAGTTCGAGCGACAGCTTCTTGATCGTGTCGGCCGACTGCTTCATGAGCGTGCGGCCCACCTCGGTCGAGCCGGTGAAGGTGAGCTTGCGCACGATGGGGCTGCGCGTCATCTCGCCGCCGATCTGGCTGGCCGAGCCGGTGAGCACCGACAGCAGGCCCTTGGGCACGCCCGCGCGTTCGGCGAGCACGGCAAAGGCCAGCGCCGAGAACGGCGTCTGCGTGGCCGGCTTCACGACCATCGCGCAGCCAGCCGCGAGCGCAGGCCCGGCCTTGCGCGTGAGCATGGCAGTGGGGAAGTTCCAGGGCGTGATGGCGGCGGTGACGCCCACGGGCTGCTTCAGCGCCAGGATGCGGCGGTCGGCCTGCGGCGCGGGAATGGTGTCGCCGTACACGCGGCGCGCTTCCTCGGCGAACCACTCGATGAACGAGGCGGCATAGGCGATCTCGCCGCGGCTCTCGGCCAGGGGCTTGCCCTGCTCGGTGGTCATGATCAACGCGAGGTCGTCCACGTTCGCGAGCATCAGGTCGTTGAGCTTGCGCAGGATGGCCGAGCGTTCCTTGGCGGGCACCTTGGCCCAGGCCTTCTGCGCCTTCTCGGCAGCGGCGATGGCGCGCACGGTTTCCTCGGTGCCGCACATCGGCACGGTGCCGATCTGCTCGCCGGTGGCGGGGTTGGTGACGGCGACGGTGGTGCCGTTGTCGGCATTCACCCAGGCGCCAGCGATGCAGGCCTGCTGGCGCAGCAGGGTGGGGTCTTGGAGTGTCAATGGCATGGGTGGTTTGTCTCAGGCTTGCAGGGCGGCGGCGAGGATGTCGAGGCCTTCGCCGAGCACCGCGTCTTCGATGGTCAGGGGGAACAGGAAGCGGACCACATTGGCGTGCACGCCGCAAGTCAGCAGCAGCAAACCCGCGTCGCGCGCTCGGGTTTGCACCTGCTTCGTGAACTCGGGGTCGGGCGCGCCGTCGGCGCCCGCGAACTCGACCGCCACCATCGCGCCCAGGCCGCGCACGTCCGCGATCTGCGGCACCTTGGCGCGCAGCCCTTCGAGGCGCGCCTTGAGCCGGTCGCCCAGCACCTGCGCGCGCTCGCACAGGCGTTCGTCCTCGATCACGTCGAGCACCGCATGCGCGGCCGCGATGGCCAGCGCGTTGGCGGCGTAGGTGCCGCCGAGCCCGCCGGGCGCGGGCGCGTCCATGATCTCGGCGCGACCGCACACGGCCGACAGCGGCGTGCCGCCGGCCAGGCTCTTGGCCATCGTCATGAGATCGGGCACCACCTCGTGATGATCCATGGCAAACCACTTGCCGGTGCGCGCGAAGCCGGTCTGGATCTCGTCGGCGATCAGCAGGATGCCGTGGCGGTCGCAGATCTCGCGCAGCGCGCGCATGAAGGCGGGCGGCGCGGCGTAGAAGCCGCCTTCGCCCTGCACCGGCTCCAGGATGATGGCCGCCACCTGCTCGGGCTCGATGTCGGCCTTGAACAGCTTGTCGATGGCGCGCAGCGAATCGTCTACCGACACGCCGTGCAGCGCGATCGGCGCGGGCACGTGGAAGATGCTGCCGGGAAAGGGCCCGAAGCCGGTCTTGTACGGCACCACCTTGCCCGTGAGCGCCATGCCCATGAAGGTGCGGCCGTGAAAGCCGCCGCCCAGCGCGATCACGCCGGGCCGGCGCGTGGCGGCGCGCGCGATCTTGATGGCGTTCTCGACCGCCTCGGCGCCGGTCGTGAAGAAGGCGGTCTTCTTGGCGTGGGTGCCGGGCGTGAGGCGGTTCAGACGCTCGGCCAGCGACACCACGCTTTCGTACGGCACCACCTGGTAGGCCGTGTGGGTGAAGCGATCAAGCTGCGTGCGGATCGCCTCCACCACGCGCGGATGCCGGTGGCCGGTGTTGAGCACGGCGATGCCCGAGCCGAAGTCGATGTAGCGCCGGCCTTCGACGTCCCACAGCTCGGCGTTGAACGCGCGCTCTGCGTAGATGGGAAAGCCGATGCCGACGCCGCGCGGCGTGGCGGCGATGCGGCGCGCGTCGATGGCGGCGTTGGTCTTGGTTGTCATGAGAGATTCCTTTGTTGCTTGTATTGGGGGGCGCTCAATGGCTGCCCGGTGCCACCATGCGATGGCGGATCTGGTCGGCGACCACGGCCACGATCAGCAGCGCGCCCAGCACCACCATCTGCAGGTACGAGCCTACGCTGGCCAGGTTCATGCCGTTCTGCACCAGGCCGATGAAGATGGCGCCCATCACCACGTTGGGCACGCGGCCGATGCCACCGCGCAGGCTCACGCCGGCGATCACGCAGGCGGCGATCGATTCGAGCGCCACGGTGCCGCCGAGGTTGGCCTCGCCGGTTTCCACGCGCGCCGTGAGCAGCAGGCCGCTCACGGCCGCGAGGCCCGCGCACAGCAGGTAGGCCATGAGCAGCACGCGGCGCGTGTCGATGCCCGACAGCGCCGCGGCCTTGGCGTTGCCGCCCACCGCGAGCAGGTGCGTGCCGGTCGGCAGGCGGCCCATGAGCAGGCCCATGCCGGCCACGCACACGGCCGTGACCAGGATCGGCACCGGCACGCCGAGCACGGTGCCGAAGCCGAACAGCTCGCTGAACTGCGCCGGCATGCCCGACACCGGCACGCCGCCCGTGAGGAACAGCGCGAAGCCGAAGCCGATCGACTGCACGCCCAGCGTCACGATGAAGGGCGACACGCCGATCACCGCCACGCCGAAGCCGTTGATGAGGCCCACCACCAGCCCGGCGAGCATCCCGCAGGCGCAGCCCACGAGCACCACCATCCAGGCCGCGTCGGGAAAGGCCGCGCCCAGCGCCTGCATGGCGAGCGCGGAGACCACCGAGGTGATCGCCATCACCGTGCCCACCGAGAGATCGAAGCCGCCGGTGACCAGCGCCAGCATCTGGCCCAGCGACACGAGGATCAGGTAGACCGACTGGCGCAGCAGGTTCACCAGGTTCTGCACCGTGAGGAACTGGTCGGACAGCGTGGCGAACACCACGCAGGCGATCACCAGCATGAAGGGCAGCACGCCCAGGCGCAAAAAGAGGCTGCGCAGCAGGCCGAGGGCGCGCCCGGCCAGGCCGGGCGTGGGAGCCGCGGGTGCGGCGGTGAGGGAAGGCGAAGTCATGAGGAGGGGTTCTCGCTGGGGCCGAAAAACAGGTTGAGCACGGCGGTTTCCTGGATGGCGTCGCCGTGCAGCTCGCCGGCGATCTCGCCGCGGCACATCACGTACACGCGGTGGCTCAGGTGCAGCACCTCGGGCAGGTCGGACGAGATCACGACCACCGCGGCACCGCCTTCGCAGAGCTTGCGGATCACCTCGTACAGCGCGCTGCGGGTGCCGACGTCGACGCCGACCGTGGGCTCGTCGAACACGTAGAGCGCGGCGTCGCGCGTCATGCCCTTGCCGAACAGCACCTTCTGCTGGTTGCCGCCCGAGAGCAGGCCCACGGGCCGTTCGAGGTTGCGCGGCGCGAGCTCGACGCGCTCGGCGGCCGTCGTGGAAAGCCGGCGCCCGAGGCGCTTGCGCAGCCAGCCGCCGCGACCGCGCAGCGGCCCGTGCACCAGCGGCAGCGTGATGTTGGCGCGCGACGTGAAGCCGAGCACCAGCCCTTCGCCCTTGCGGTCGGGCGGCAGGTAGAAGAGGCCGTCGTCGAGCAGCTGGCGCACCGTCGCGCCGGTGCGCGGCCGGCCCTTGAACAGCACGCGGCCTTCGCTCACGGGGTCGAGCCCGTAGATCGCGCGGAACAGCTCCGACTTGCCGCAGCCGACCAATCCGGCCAGCCCGACCACCTCGCCGCGCCGCACCGTGAGGCTGGCATGGCGCACGCCGTTGGGCGAGGCCAGCCCTTCGACCTGCAGCACCACCTCGCCGGGGTTGGCGGCGATGCGCGGGTAGATGTTGTCGATGGCGCGCCCGCTCATCAGCTCGATGAGCCGGTCGGCGCTGGTCGCATGCGCGTCCACCGTCGTGACCTTGCGGCCATCGCGCAGCACCGTGATGCGGTCGGCGATCTGCGCGATCTCCTGCATGCGGTGCGAGATGTAGACGATGCCCACGCCGCGTGCCTTCAGCCGCGCCACCAGTTCGAACAGGCGTTGCGTCTCGGTGTCGGTGAGCGAGGCCGTGGGTTCGTCGAGGATCAGCACCGACACCTCGCCGCGCAAGCCCTTGGCGATCTCCACCATCTGCTGCTGCGCGCGCGTGAGGCCCGCCACGGGCGCGTCGACGTCGATCTCGAAGCCCAGGTCGGCCAGCATCGTGCGGGCGCGTTCGCGCACCGCCGCGCGGTCGAGCAGGCCGCCCTGGCACGGCTCCTCGCCCAGGCTCAGGTTCTGCGCCACCGACAGCGTCGGGATCAGCGAGAACTCCTGGAACACCGCGCTGATGCCGTGGCGCCGCGCGTCGTGCACGTTGGCGAACTTCACCGGCGCGCCGTGCATGCGGATCTCGCCCGCGGTCGGCACGTTGGCGCCGGCCAGCAGCGAGATCAGCGTCGACTTGCCGGCGCCGTTCTCGCCGAACAGCACGTGCACCTCGCCGGCGCGCAGCTCGAAGTCCATCGCATCGAGCGCGAGCACGCCGGGGTAGCGTTTGCCCAGGCCGAGGGTCTGCAGCAGCACAGGTGCCATGGCCGGCTTACTTGACCTCGAACACCGGCTTGAAGCCGGTCGGCGGCAGGATGTCAGCCTGCTTCACGGTCTTGATGTTGCCGCTGTCGACCACGAAGATCTTCGGGCCGACGTGCTTCACCACGTCCTTGTTCTCCAGCAGGCGCACGGCCTGGTCGACCGCGATGCGGCCCTGGATCACCATCGAGTCGGCGGGCGCGGCCACGATGCGGCCCTTCTGGATGCCTTCGTACACGCCCGGCGTCATGTAGAACGAGAGCACCTGCACCTTCTTGTCGAGGTTGCGTGCGCGCAGGATGCCGGTGGCAGCCTCGGCCGTCACGGCGGTGCCGGCCACGTAGGCGAGGTCGGGGTTGCCCTGCAGCACGTCTTCGACCAGCTTGGCCTGCGCCTCCTTGCCGGTGTCGCCGTACTTCGGGTCGAGCACCGTCACGGCGCTGCCCTTGATCGCTTCCATGAAGCCCTTGTGCGCGGCCTCGACCCAGCCCGCGCCGGCCGGGCCGGGGAACCAGCCGACCTTCACCGCCGGCGAGCCTGCGGGGTGCTTCTTGGCGAGGTACTCGCCGGTCGATTGGCCCATCGTGTAGAACGACACCAGCGACTTGGCCGACAGGTCGGGCGAGCTGATGCCGTTCACCAGGTCGATCACCGGCACCTTCTTCGCGGCCGTGGCCTTGATGACGTTGTTCAGCCCGTCGCCCGAGATCGCGCCGATGACCACGGCGTTGGCGCCGCGCGCCACGCAGTCCTCGATCTGCGAGACCTGCTTGCCCAGGTTGGTGTAGCCGCCCGCGTCGACCACCTGCAGCTTCACGCCCAGGCGGCGCGCTTCCTCGACCACGCCGTAGTCCACGCCGAGCCAGTAGGCGTCCTTCATGTGCGGGAACGACACGCAGATGTCCCACTTCTTCGACGCCTTGGCCAGCGGCGTGTAGTCGATGGGTTTTTTCGTGCCCTCGGCCGAGAAGGCGGGCTCGGTGGCCTCGGCCTTGTAGGGAAACCAGTCGGCGGCCGAGGCCGGGGCGTGCCACGCCAGGGTGGTGGCGAGCGAAGCGGCGATCAATGAAACGCGCAGGGGCGAGCTGTTCATGAAGAACTCCTTGGGTGACAGCGGTGAAGAAAAAGGGGAGGACGGGCGCGCGTCAGGCCGCGAGCGCGGCCCGCAGGCGGTCGAGCCGTCGTCGGCGTTCGGCGCGGGCTTCGAGCGCTTGCGCCATGTCGACCTCGACGAAGCGCGCCTTGTGGTTGGGCTGCATCTGGGCGATGAGGTCCATGTCGGCGCTGATGACGGTGCCGACCATCGCGTAGCCGCCGCCCGACACCGCATCGCGGTGCAGGATGATCGGCTCGCGCCCGCCCGGCACCTGGATGGAGCCGTACGGATAGCCCGCGTCGACGATGTTCGACGGGTCGTCGCCCGCGCCGAAGGGCGGCGTGCGGTCCTGGAACTTCAGCGGCGTGCCGTGCTTGTAGCGGTAGCCGATGCGGTCGGCCTCGGAGCCGACGGTCCAGGTGTCGGCGAAGAAGCTCTGCACCGACACCTCCTGCAGGCGGTGGAAGTAGATGCCCGGCAGCACGCGCAGGGCCACTTCCTTCTCGAGCACCGGCAGCAGCGCGGCATCGACCGTGCGGCCTGCGCGGGCGCCGGCAGCGGGCGTGCCCACGGGCAACTTGTCGCCGGCCAGCAGCTTGCGGCCGTTGAAGCCGCCGAACGCACCCAGGCCGTAGGTCGAGCGGCTGCCCAGCACCACCGGCACGTCGATGCCGCCGGCCACGGCAATGCACATGCGCGCGCCGAGCTTCATGAAGTCGAAGGCGAGCTTGTCGCCGGCCTGCACCGCGAACGAGGTGTTGCGCGGCGCTTCGTTGCCGTTGAGCTTGACCTTCGCGTCGGCGCCGGTCACCGCCACCAGCGCGGGCGCGTCGAACTGCAGCTCGGGCCCGAGCAGCGTGCTTTCGATGACGGCCGCGCCTTCGTCGTTGCCCACCAGCAGGTTTGCGAGCACCAGGCTTTGCTGGTCGAGCGCGCCCGACAGCGGAATGCCCAGGTGGTAGTAGCCGGGACGGCCGGCGTCCTGCACGCTGGTCGCGAGGCCGGGCTTGAGCACGTCAATCGCCATGGAGCACCTTCAGCAGTTGTTGGTTGTAGCCGTCGGGGTCGGCCAGGAAATCGTTGAGCGAGAACGACACCGGCGCGATGCGCAGCGCGTAAGTGCCGGCCTCGACCTGCGCGACCTGGCGGTCGTACTCGGCGCGGTCGATGGGCTTCCACTTGACGATGTCGCCGGGCTGGAAGAACACCATCAGGTCCTTGAGGTACGACAGCCGCTGGGCCGGGTCGAAGATCGGCGCGGGCGTGACGCCGAACATCTGGTAGCCGCCCGCGCCGCGCACCGAGTAGATGCAGCTGAAACAGCCGCCGTGGCCCAGCGTGAGCTTGGGCGTGTCGGTGCGCGGGCTCAGGTACTTGGGCACCTGGATCTGGCGCTGGCGCTCGACCATCTGGAACAGGAAGGGCAGGCCGGCCACGAAGCCGACCATCGACACGAACCACGGCGCCGACGAGTGCGCCTCGATGAAGGCCTCGACCGAGGCGTGGCCGTTGATGCGTGCGGCGTATTCGATGTCGGTGCTCGACGGGTCCTGGTGGCGCTCGCGAAAACGCATCAGCGTCTCGTGCGTCCACGGGTCGTTGTAGAGCACCGGAATCTCGACGATGCGCGTCTGCATCTGCAGGTCGGCGTCGCCCAGGCCCGCTTCGATGTCCTTCAGCGTGGCCAGCAGCGCGTCGGGCGCGATCGTGTCGGGGTCGAAGCGCACGAGGTAGGCGGCGTTGGCCGGGCAGATCTCGGTCACGCCGGGCAGCGCGCGGCGGCGCAGCTCGTTGCAGATGGCCATGCCCTTGAAGAAGGCAGGCAGCGACATCTCTTCGCTGATCTCGACGAACAGGTGCTCGTCGCCGCCGAAGCTGTAGCGGGCTTGCGGGGGGAGGCTGCTTGCAGCGGTCATGCGGCCACCTTCAACATGGGAGGCGCGTCGGCGAGTGGATTCGCCGCGAGCCAGGTTTCGAGAAAACCGGTGTGGAACTCGGCCTTGGCGACATCGGCGTCCTCGCACAGCGCGCGGTGCAGTGGGATCGTCGTATGGATGCCTTCGACCTGCAACTCGTCGAGCGCACGGCGCATGCGGGCCAGCGCGCTGGCGCGGTCGGTGTCGTGCACGATGAGCTTGCCGAGCAGCGAGTCGTAGTAGGCCGGCACGGTGTAGCCGGGAAACAGGAAGGTGTCGAAGCGCACGCCCGGGCCGCCCGGCACCACGAGCTGCGACACGAGGCCGGGGCTCGGCATGAAGTTCTTCGCCGCGTTCTCGGCGTTGATGCGCACCTCGATGGCCGCGCCGGTCAGGCGGATGTCGTCCTGCTGCAGACGCAGCGGCTGGCCCAGCGCGATGCGCAGCATTTCCTTCACGAGGTCGACGCCGGTGACCATCTCGGTGATCGGGTGCTCGACCTGGATGCGCGTGTTCATCTCGATGAAGAAGAACTCGCGCGTGTCGTCGTCGTACAGGTATTCGAGCGTGCCCGCGCCGCGGTAGGCCACGGCGCGTGCGAGCCGCAGTGCCGATTCGCACAGCGCGGCGCGCGTGGCCTCGCCGATGGCGGCCGAGGGCGCTTCTTCCCACACCTTCTGGCGGCGCCGCTGCAGCGAGCATTCGCGCTCGAAGCAGTGCACCACGCGCTCGCCGTCGCCCAGGATCTGCACCTCGATGTGGCGCGCCTGGCGGATGAAGCGTTCGAGGTAGACCTCGCCGTTGCCGAAGGCGGCCTGCGCTTCGGCGGTGGCGGTGGCGAACTGCTGGCGCAGCTCGGCCTCGTCGTGCGCCACGCGGATGCCGCGCCCGCCGCCGCCGGCCGAGGCCTTGATCATGATCGGGTAGCCGATGTCCTTCGCGACTTCGACGGCGGTGTCCGGGTCGGTCACCACGCCCGCGCTGCCGGGCACGGTGGGCACGCCGGCGCGCAGGGCGGCGGCACGTGCCGCGGCCTTGTCACCCATGGTGCGGATCGCATGCGGCGTCGGGCCCACGAACACCAGGCCCGCAGCCTCGACGCGCTCGGCGAACGCGGCGTTCTCCGAAAGAAAGCCGTAGCCCGGATGCACTGCGCCGGCGCCGCTGTCGGCGGCGGCCTGCAGGATCGCGTCGATGCTCAGGTAGCTCTTGGTGGCGTGCGCCGGGCCGATGCGCACGGCCTTGTCAGCCATGCGCACGGCGAGGCTCTGCGCGTCGGCGTCGCTGTAGACGGCGACGGTCTTCAGCCCCAGCTCTTTCGCGGCGCGGATGATGCGCACCGCGATCTCGCCCCGGTTGGCGACCAGCAGTGTGTCGAATGCGGCGGTCATGGGCAGCTGCCTCAGGCCGTTTCGATGACGGCCAGCAGCTGGCCCGGATCGACCGGCTCGCCGTTCTCGACGGCGAAGCGGGCCAGGCGCCCGGCCGCGTCGGCCGTGACTTCGCTGAACTGCTTCATCACCTCGACCAGGCCGAGCACGTCGCCCACGGCCACGGTGTCGTCTTCGGCCTTGAACGGCGGCGCGTCGGGCGCCGAGCGGCGGTAGAAGGTGCCCGGCAGCGGGCTCAGGACTTCATGGGTAGCGGGCATCGGGACACTCCTGGAACAAGATCGGGGAAACAAGAAAGAGAAAGCTCAGGCCGCCAGGCCCGCAACTTCGATGCCGTGGTCGGCCAGCGCGCGCCGCGTGGCCTGCACCAGCGCGAGCGCGCCGGGCGTGTCGCTGTGGATGCAGACCGAGTCGAAGCCGATCGCAATGTCTTCTCCTTCGACCGTGCGCACCACGCCCTCGGTGCAGGCGCGCAGCACCTTGGCGGCCACGGCCTCGGGGTCGAGCGCGC
Source organism: Variovorax sp. GW460-12-1-14-LB1 (assembly GCF_059423605.1). Lineage (NCBI taxonomy): Bacteria > Pseudomonadati > Pseudomonadota > Betaproteobacteria > Burkholderiales > Comamonadaceae > Variovorax > Variovorax sp. GW460-12-1-14-LB1. The sequence goes on along the minus strand of NZ_JBWKYF010000003.1, from coordinate 45,463 downwards.
CGACGCGGCGCGTGAAGACGATGGAGCCGCTCAGGTCGTAGTCGCGGTCGGCATAGAACTCTCGCACCACCGGCTGGCCCAACTCGCGCGCCACCTGGAAGGTGACGGACGATTCCATGCAGAACAGGCGCAGCGTGGGTTCGATCTGCTGCAGTGCGGTGACGAGGGCGCGCGACAGCGCCTCGTCGCGCGCCGCATGCATGTACAGCGCGCCGTGCGGCTTGATGTGTTGCAGCGTCATGCCGGCCAGGCGCGCGAACTCGCGCAGCGCGCCGAGCTGGTAGACCATGTCGTTCACCAGCTCGTCGGCCGGCGCGATGATGTGGCGGCGCCCGAAGCCCACGAGGTCGCGAAAGCCCGGGTGCGCGCCGATGCCCACGCCGTGTTCGCGGGCCAGCAGCACCATCCTGCGCATGATGTTCGGGTCGCCGGCATGAAAGCCGGTCGCGATGTTGGCCGAGCTGATTAGCGGCATGAGCTGCTCGTCCACGCCGTCGCCGATGGTCCAGGGGCCGAAGCCTTCGCCCATGTCGGAATTCAGATCGATCCGCGTTGTCTTCGTCACGTCGTCCCGCCTTTGTGTGGTGCGCATCGCCAAGGGGGCGATGCAGGTTGGCGCGAAGGTTAGCCAGCAGTCGAAAGGCCGAAAAGCATTGTTTTCAGGCGGCCCGATATCTGAAAAACAGATGCTGCAAGCGGCCGGATTGGGCGCTACGCTGGAGGGAAGCGATCGCGCGGTATCGGGTTTTCGCCCGAGGCGGGCAGCGCGTATCCGTAAATACCCTAGGAAGACGGCGCCATGTCCCTGACCCTTCGCCAGCTCAAGTACTTCTCGGCGGTGGCCGAGGTGGGGCGCATCTCGCACGCGGCGCTGCAGCTGAACATCTCGCAGTCGGCCGTCACCACCGCCATCCGCGAGCTCGAGGAGCTGATGGGGCAGCAGCTCTTCGAGCGGCATCCGCACGGCGTGGAACTCACCAAGGCTGGGCGCCGCTTCCTGAGCCACGCCTACGCGGTGCTGTCGGCGGCCGACGAGGCGGTGCGCATGCCGCACGAGGGCGAGAACGTCGAGGGCTCGCTCACCATTGCCGCCAGCTACACGGTGCTGGGCTACTTCCTGCCGCACCACCTGCAGCGCTTCGAACAGCTGCATCCGCAGGTGACGGTGAAGGTGCACGAGGTGGCGCGCGAAGCCATCGAAGAGGGCCTGATCACGCAGCGCTACGACATCGGCGTGGTGCTCACGTCGAACGTGGTGCTGCGTGAGCTGTCGCTCGAAACTTTTTTCGGCTCGCAGCGCCGGCTGTGGGTGCCGGCCAAGCACCCGCTGCTGGACAAGGCCGAGGTGACGCTGGCCGACGTGGCGGCCGAGCCCTACATCATGCTCACCGTGGACGAGGCCGCGGCCACCGCGCTCAAGTACTGGAGCAAGACGCCGCACCAGCCGCAGATCCGGCTGCGCACGAGTTCGGTGGAGGCCGTGCGCAGCACGGTGGCCAACGGGCTGGGCGTGACGGTGCTGTCGGACATGGTCTACCGCCCGTGGTCGCTGGAAGGCAAGCGCATCGAGACCATCAACCTGCGCGATGCGGTGCCGACCATGAACATCGGCCTGGGGTGGAAACAGGGCGTCGAGTTTTCGCCGGCGATGACCGCGTTCCGCAACTATTTCCGGCAGCTGTTTCTCGAGCCCGCATCGGGGCGCACCGGGCGCGGTCGCGGCTGACGCTGCAGGGGAAACCCTGCCGGCATCGGGCCGGGATGACCCGGCGCAAGGAAAGCACGTCGCGCCAGCGTCACAATAGCCGCTGTCCCGAGCGCGCAATGCGGCATCGGCACCTTGCACCTCCCCGGAGATCGATCCCATGAAAGCAACCTGGAACGGCGTCACCATCGCCGAAAGCGACGACACCGTGCTCGTCGAAGGCAACCACTACTTCCCGATGAGTTCGCTCAACCGCGACGTGGTCACCTTCAGCAACCACAAGACCACCTGCCCGTGGAAGGGCTCGGCGAACTACTACTCGCTGCTGGTCAACGGCGAGCTGCACGCCGACGCCGCCTGGTACTACCCCGACCCGAAGCCCGAAGCCGAGGAAATCCGTGACCGCGTCGCGTTCTGGAAGGACGTGAAGGTCAGCGCCCAGTGAGCACCGCCGCCTTCGCTCCCCCGTTCACGCCGCCGGCCGAACTGGCCGGGGCGCTGCGCGAACACGGCTACGCGGTGCTCAGCCCGCAGGGCGTGTGCGACTGGCTCGGCGTGCCGCTGGCGCAGCTCGAGGCGCTGCACGCCGACTGGAACGACCTGCCGCCCGACGAGTACCTGAAGGACGGCGGGCGCTACCGCACGCGCCGCCACGCCTGCTTCACGGTCGAGGCCGACGCCACGCTGGCGCAGGTGCCGCACCGCGCGCACTGGCAGCCGGTCGAATACAACGCGCTGCACGGCGGCATGCAGCGCTGGTTCGCGCCGATGCTCGAGGCCACGGTGGCGCAGCCCGTGTGGCAGCGGCTGATGCAGCAGCTGGGCCAGGTGAGCAGCGACATGCGCGGCGCACCGCAGCGCTGGTTCGTGGAAGCGCACCAGTTCCGCATCGACACCGCCGGCGGCATCGGCCGCCCGACGCCCGAAGGCGCGCACCGTGACGGTGTCGACCTGGTGGCGGTGGTGCTGATCGGGCGCCAGGGCATCAAGGGCGGCGAGACGCGCGTGTTCGAGGCCAACGGCCGGCGCGGCGAGCGTTTCACCATGACCGAGCCGTGGACGCTGCTGCTGCTGGACGACGCGCGCGTGATCCACGAGTCCACACCGATCCAGCCGATGGAAGAGGGCGGCGATGGGTGGCGCGACACGCTGGTGGTCACCTGCCGTTCCGAGGGTTTCCAGGGGGATTGAGACGCCTGCGGACTTCGCTGGTCGGAGTCCTACAGGGCGGGTTCTGCATAGCGGTTAAATTCGGGGCCCGACCCGGTGCGAACCGGGTCCGTCAGTCTGTCTGTCTGCGAACGCTAAGCGAGGTCCCGCCATGTTCAATCACATCCTGGTCCCCATCGACGGCTCCGAAACTTCCATGCTCGCGGTCAGCAAGGCCAGCGGTCTCGCCCTGGCCTTCGGCAGCCGCATCACGCTGATCCACGTGATCGACAACTACCCCTTCATCGGCGTGGGCGCGGACTACGCGCTCGGCCAGAACGAATACCTCGCGGCGGCCACTGCCAGCGCCAACGCGGCGCTGGCACGCGGCGTGGCCGCCCTGGCGGCCGAAGGCCTGCACAGCGACCAGCGCGTGATCGACGGCCACGTGGTGCACGAAGGCATCGTCGACACCGCCATCGCCATCGCGGCCGACCTGATCGTGATGGGCTCGCACGGGCGCAGCGGCATCGAGAAACTGCTGCTGGGCAGCGTGACGCAGCGCGTGCTGCAGGACGCCACCATGCCGGTGCTCGTCGTCAAGGGCCGCTGAGCACGAAGCCCGCCGCACGTTCGAAGTGCAACGGCTCCCGCGTCGCGGGATGCACGAACCCCAGTTCCCTGGCATGCAGCAGCAGGCGCGGCGCGCGTGCCTGCAGCGCGGCGTCGCCGTACAGCGCATCGCCCAAAATCGGGTGCCCGATCGACAGCAGGTGAACGCGCAGCTGGTGTGAGCGGCCGGTGAGCGGCTCCAGCAGCACGTGCGTGGCCGCAGGGCCGCCGGGCGGCGACACGCTGGCCAGCGCGCGCCAGCGCGTGAGGCTGGGCTTGCCGGCCGGGTCGATCTTCTGCAGCGGCCGGCGCGGCCAGTCGGCCATCAGCGGGGCGTCGATGAGCGACCAGTCATCGCGCTGCGGCATCACGCCGTCGACCACGGCTTCGTAGCGCTTGTGCACCTCGCGGTCGGCGAAGGCCGCGCTCAGGGCGCGCTGCATTTCCAGGCCGCGCGCCATCACCACCAGGCCGCTGGTGCCCATGTCGAGCCGGTGCACGATGAGCGCGTCGGGCCACTGGCGCTGGGCGCGCGCGCTCAGGCAGTCCTGCTTGTCCTCGCCGCGCCCGGGCACGCACAGCAGGCCGGCGGGCTTGTCGAGCACCAGCAGGTGGGCGTCTTCGTGAACGGGAAGCAGGTCGGGCGGCGAAGCGGTCATGGGGACAGCGAGTGTAGAGAGGCTCAGAAAGCTGGAAGAAGGCTGGGCTATCCTCGACCGATATGCCCGGCGCCGCTTCTCCTCCCTTGTCTCCCACGTTCACCGACCTGAGGCGCGAGCGCCCCTTCATGCAGCTGTGGGTGGCACGCCTCTTCGGCACCGCCGCCTCGCAGATGATGCTCGTGGCCATCGGCTGGCACATGTACGAGCTGACCGGCAGCGCGTGGGACCTGGGCCTGGTCGGTCTCTACCAGTTCGTGCCCGCGCTGCTGCTCGCGCTGCTGGCCGGCCACGTGGTGGACCGGCACCACCGCGCCCGCATCGTGGCGGTGTGCTTCGCGGTGCAGGGCACGGTGGCGTTGGCGCTGCTGTTCGCGGTGCTGCACAAGAACGACACGCGCGGGCTGCTGCTCGGGCTGTCGCTGGTGCTGGGCGCGGTGCGCGCCTTCCAGATGCCGGCGCAGCAGGCGCTCACGCCGCTCCTGGTACCGCCGCTGCTGCTGTCGCGCGCGATGGCGTTCAGCTCGGCGGGCATGCAGGGCGCGATCATCGGCGGCCCCGCGCTCGGCGGGCTGCTGTTCGTGGCGGGCATGGCGGTGGTGTACGGCGCGAGCGTGCTGTGCTTCGCGGTGGCCTGCGTGCTGGTGCTGCGGCTGCGCTACGACCACGGGCCGGCCGCGCGCGAGCCGGTCACCCTGGCCACGGTGTTCGCGGGCGTGAATTTCATCTGGAAGCGCAAGCCGGTGCTGGGCGCCGTGTCGCTCGACCTGTTCGCGGTGCTGCTGGGCGGCGCGGTGGCGCTGCTGCCGATCTATGCCAAGGACATCCTGCACACCGGCCCCTGGGGCCTGGGCCTGCTGCGCAGCGCGCCGGCGGTGGGCGCGCTGGTGATGTCGATCGCGCTCACGCGCCGGCCGGTCGAGCGCAACGTGGGGCGCACGCTGCTGCTGGCCGTGGGGGCGTTCGGGCTGTGCATGGTGGTGTTCGGGCTGTCGAAGAGCTTTCTCGTCTCGCTCGTCGCGCTCGCGGTGTCGGGCGGGGCCGACATGGTCAACGTCGTGATCCGCCAGACGCTGGTGCAGCTGGAAACGCCCGACGCCATGCGCGGGCGGGTGAGCGCGGTCAACTCGATCTTCATCGGCGCGAGCAACCAGCTCGGCGAGTTCGAGTCGGGCGCCACGGCGGCGCTGCTGGGGCCGGTCGGCTCGGTGGTGCTCGGCGGCGTGGGAACGATGCTGGTGGCGTTGACGTGGTTCCGGCTGTTTCCGTCGCTCGCGCAGCGCGACCGGCTGGTGGTCGCGGCACCGGCGTCGGCGCGGTCCTGATCCTCAGTCGAAGAGGGCGCGCGCCTGCGGCACGTCGAGCGTGAGGTCGCTCTGCGCCTCGGCCACGCACGGAAGAATCCAGCCGTCGATCTTTTCGTCGAAGCTCAGGCCCGGCCATTCGATGAGGTGGCGGCTCTCGCCCGACAGGCGCTGGCAGATGCAGGTGCGACAGGTGCCGTTGCGGCACGAACTGGGCAGTTCGATGCCGGCCTCCTCCGCCGCATGCAGCAGCGTGACGCCCGCCTCGGCCTCGAATTCGAGGCCCGACGGTTCGAGACGGACCTTCATCGCGTCGGAGGTTCTTGCTGTTGCTGCTGCTGTTCGCGGCGTTGCTCGCGCAGCATGAAGAGGTACAGGCTCTCGACCTTGTCGCGCGCCCAGGGCGTCTTGCGCAGGAACTTGAGGCTGGAACCCACGCTGGGCTCGCTGATGAAGCAGCGGATCGGCACCAGGTGCCCCAGCTGCTCCCAGCCGTAGTAGTCGGCCAGCGCAGTCACGATGGCCTCCAGCGTGAGGCCATGCAACGGGTTGCGCGGCTGCGCCGGCTTGGGGGCGGGCGCGGGGACGTCGGTCACTCGGTCACTTGTTCTTGAGCTTGCCGCGCGGAATCACCGCCGTGGTGACGGTGCGCACGGGCTCGATGCCGCCGGTGGGGGCCTTCGGCGGCGAGGTGTCCTTCTTCGGTTTCTTCGCTTCCTTGTTGGTGCGTTGCTGACCCTTGGCCATGTGCTTTCTCCAGTTGATACGTGCGGATGCCGGAGGAGTTTAGCGGTGCGGCGACAATAGCCGGTTCCACACGTTTTTCCGCTTTCATGTCCGATTACGAAGTTCGCCCCGCCACGATGCGCGACGCCAAGGCCGTCGCCGAAGTCCATGCCCTCTCTGCCAAGGCCGCCTACGAAGGCATCCTGTCCGAAGACGACCTGCGCGTGCTGGCCCCCGCCTCGCGCGAGGCCAAGTGGCGCGAGGCCATCGAATTCAGCGAACCCCAGGTCCATGTGGTGACGCACGGCAGCGAGATCGTCGGCTTCGTGGGCTTCGACCGCTCGCGCGACCCCAAGACGCCGCCCACCACGGGCGAGATCTGGGCCATCTACGTCAAGCCCGAGCACTGGGGCAAGGGCGCCGGCGTGGCCCTGTGGGACGCCGCCCGCGAAGGCCTGGCCGAAGAAGGCTGCACCACGGTCACCATCTGGGTGCCGCTGCGCAACGACCGCGCCATGCGCTTCCACGAACTCGCCGGCTTCAAGCGCGAGATGAAGACCGCCAAGACCACCGCCCTGGGCACGGTCCGCGTCGAAGAAATCCGCCTCAAGCGCGCGGTGGACTGATCCACCCCCGGATGCCGCGTACGGTCTTCACCGGCGCGGCCATCGGCTGCGGATAAGCTCGCCGCTTCTTCCACAGCCTGACTTTCGCCCATGGCCACCAGCCTGCTCCTGCTGCTCGACGACATCGCCACCGTGCTCGATGACGTCTCCGTCCTCACCAAAGTTGCTGCCAAGAAGACCGCCGGGGTGCTCGGCGACGACCTGGCGCTGAACGCGCAGCAGGTCACCGGCGTGCGCACCGAGCGCGAGCTGCCGGTGGTGTGGGCCGTGTGCAAGGGCTCCCTCGTCAACAAGGCGATCCTGGTGCCGGCCGCACTGGCCATCGGCACCTGGCTGCCCTGGCTGGTGACGCCGTTGCTCATGGTGGGCGGCGCGTTCCTGTGCTTCGAGGGCGCCGAGAAGCTGGTCCACAAGTTCCTGCACAAGAAGGAGCACGAGGCCGACACCGCGCGCCACCAGAAGGCCGTGGCCGACACCACGGTCGACGTGGTCGCGGTCGAGAAGGACAAGATCAAGGGCGCGGTGCGCACCGACTTCATCCTCTCGGCCGAAATCATCGCCATCACGCTGGGCACCGTGCAGGGCCAGCCGTTCACGACGCAGCTCAGCGTGCTGGTCGGCATTGCGCTGATCATGACGGTGGGCGTCTACGGCCTCGTGGCCGGCATCGTGAAGCTGGACGACGCGGGCCTGTACCTGAGCCAGCGCAGCAGCGCGGCGGCGCGCGCCCTGGGCCGCGGCATCCTGGCGGCGGCGCCGTGGCTCATGAAGGGCCTGTCGGTGGCCGGCACGGCCGCCATGTTCCTCGTGGGCGGCGGCATCCTGGTGCACGGCGTGCCGGCGTTCGGCCATGCGGTCGAAGACTGGGCCAAGGCCACGGGCGGCGTGTTCGGCACGCTGGGCTCGATGGGCGTCAATGCTGTCGTCGGCATCGTGGCTGGTGCCGTCGTGCTGGCCGTGGTGGAACTCGTCGGCAAGCTGCGCGGCAAGAAGGCGGCGGCGCACTGAGCGCCTGCTGACCTTGCGGCCGGGCCTCAGCGGTCCGGCTTGCCGCGCTGGAACAGGCCGACGCCGACCAGCGCCACCCCCAGCGCGAGCGCGAACCAGCCGACGAGGTACGCGCCGGCCACCATCTCGAACCAGCGCGTGCCCTGCAGGAAGCGCGGCCCCAGCAGCACGGCGACGCCGATCAGGAGGCAGAGGATGCCGCGCTCGATGGTGCGCAGCTGTCGTTGGGGGCGTCGGGCCATGGGGGTCTTTGCAAGGGAAAACGGAAGCGGCCATTGTCCCGCGCCGCGTGGAGAGGCCGGTAGCAGCCTGAAAACGTCGCGTGCGCGCATCGCTCGGCGCGCAAAAATGCTTCCAAACGTTGCAGAATCGCAGGCCATGCCATACCGCCACCTGCCCACCGGTTCCGCCTTCTTCCTTCCGTTGCGACGCGCCTGCGTGGGCGCCTCGCTGGCCGTGATGGCCGCCACGGCCTTCGCGCAGCCGCAGCCCGACCCCGCCGGTTTTCCGATGGACTCGGTCGGCTACCTCAACGAGGAGCTGCCGCGCATGGAGGCGGCCATTGCCGCGAAGGACCGCAGCTTCTTCCTCGGCGCGATGACGCGCATGGTGCAGTTTTCCGAGCGCTGGGGCTTCAAGGCCAAGGCCAACCCCGAGCTGGCCGCCTACCCGATGTGCACGGCGGCCGTCATGGACTACGCGGTGGTCGGCATGTGCAGGCTGAACCCCGCCGACGATGCCTGCGAGCCGGGCCTGGCGCCGCGTTTCGATGCGAACGTGAAGCGCTGCCGCGAGCTGGCCGCGCAAAAATAGGCCTCCGGCCTTTCGTCCTTCCTCTCACCGAACGAAGTCCTCGCGCCATGGCCGTGCGTGCGGGGCGGAGACACACGCATGGACTACACCCGCTACCAGACCCTCGCCCTCACGCGCCGCGGCGCGAACGGCGCGGTGCTCGACATCCAGATGCGCGCCGCCAACGGCAAGCTGCCCACGGCCGGCCATGACGGCCACCGCGAGCTGGCCGAGATCTGGCGCGACGTGGCGGCCGACGCCACGGTGCGCTGTGCAGTGCTGCGCGGCGAGGGCATGGGCTTCTCGGGCGGCGGCGACCTGGGCATGGTGCAGGACATGACCACCGACGACACCGTGCGCCAGCGCGTGTGGAAGGAAGCGCGCGACCTGGTCTACAACCTCATCAACTGCGACAAGCCCATCGTGAGCGCCATGCACGGCCCGGCCGTGGGCGCGGGGCTGGTGGCGGGGCTGCTGGCCGACATCTCCATCGCCACGAAGAACGCGAAGATCGTCGACGGCCACACGCGCCTGGGCGTGGCGGCGGGCGACCATGCGGCCATCGTGTGGCCGCTGTTGTGCGGCATGGCCAAGGCCAAGTACCACCTGCTGCTGTGCGAGCCGGTGAGCGGCGAGGAGGCCGAGCGCATCGGCCTGGTGTCGCTGGCCGTGGACGAGGCCGACCTGTTGCCGCGCGCCTACGAGATCGCCGACCGCCTCGCGGCCGGCAGCCAGAGCGCGATCCGCTTCACCAAGTACGCGCTGAACAACTGGCTGCGCCAGGCGGGGCCGACCTTCGACGCCTCGCTGGCGCTGGAGTTCATGGGCTTCGCGGGCGCCGACGTGCGCGAGGGCGTGGCCTCGCTGCGCGAGAAGCGCGCGCCTAACTTCGGCTGAGCCGACCTCCGCCGGGTCAGGCCTTGCTCAGCCCTTGCAAGGTCTGCAGGAGCACGACGCGGGTCTGCCCCAGCACCATGCCCTTCCACTCGTCGTTGTCGCAGTAGAACGCGTCGCGCAGGCGGCGGCGGATCTCGCGCTTCTGCGCTTCGGGCGCCTCGGGGTGGCGGCGCAGCCAGGTGTCGGCGCGCAGGCGGTCGAGCACTTCCAGGTCGGGCAGCGTGCCGAACTCCAGGCCCATGGGCGCGACGCGCGCGTTCGGGCATTCGTCGTAGGCGGTCGAGATCACCGGGCCCGACACGTCGGCCGAGGCCGAGTCGCCCGCGAAGGGCGCGAACACGTCGGCGCCCCACCAGGCATGGGCCAGCGCGAGGTCTTCGGGCGTGTTGCGGCCCGGGTAGATCTTTTCGCCGTGGCCGTAGGGGCCCAGGCCCGTGTGCACGTCGATCCAGCCCAGGTGCGTGGCCGAGGCCGCGTAGCCGCGCAGGATCGCGCGGATGGTGCGGTTGCTCCACGACGGCGCGGTGCCGCCGTAGAAGAGGCCGTCGGGCGAGGTGTACTGCCCGCGCGTGACGGCCGCGCGGAAGGCGGTCATGCCGTGCGTGGCGATGTAGGCGGCCACGGCCGCGTCGTCGGCCGGCGTCGGCGGCCAGCTGGCGGGCAGCACCAGCGGCTCCACGTCGGCGTACTCGGCGTTCACCGGCAGCGGCGCGCTGAAGTCGATGTGGTTGCGGTTCAGGTCGATGTTGTCTTCGTTGGTGCGGTGCAGGTGCGAGAAGCCGTGCGGGTTCACCGCATGCACCAGCAGCAGCGCGACGCCCGCGCGTTCGAGGCGCGCGAGCAGGTCGGCGTCGTTCAGCGTGGCCACCTGCGCGCCCGAGCCGCAGAAGCCCTCGGGGCCGTGCGTGCCCGAGGTGACGAGCAGCACCTTTTTCGCGTCGGCCGCGCCGATCAGCGCGACGTCGGTGGCGAGTTCTTCGCCGAGCGCGCCGCGGTGCGTGGGGTGCACGAACGACTCGATGGTGGCGCCGCGCGCCGCGGCGGCCTCGAGGAACTTGGCGCGGGCTTCGACGTACGTGCCCGAGAAATGGCGGGTGGCGGCGGTGGCAGGCTGGGACATGGCGGGAAGATTCCTGTGCATGAAGGCGGGAAGGAGGAAGACGGTATCAGGCCGGCGCGTGGGCGTGGGCCGCATCGATGTCGCGGCCGGTGTGGTCGCGCAACCAGAGCAGGCCGAGCAGCGACACCAGCGTCATCCCCACCAGGTACCAGGCCGGCGCGAGCTTGCTGCCGGTGGCGTTGACCAGCCAGGTGCTGACGAAGGGCGCGAAGCCGCCGAACAGTGCCACGCCCACGCTGTAGACCAGCGACATGCCGCTCGCGCGCACGCGCTTGGGAAACATCTCCGGCAGCATCGTGATGCCCGGCACCGTCTGCACCACCAGGCCGATGCTCAGCACGCCGAGCACGGTGAACAGCACCACGGGCGTGGGCGAGGCGTTGAGCCACAGAAAACCCGGGTAGATCAGGATCGCCATCACGATGCGGCTCCACAGGATGAGCGTCTTGCGGCCCACGATGTCCGACCACTTGCCCACGAAGGGCGCGAGCGCGAACGACAGCAGGCCCGTGAGCGCTGCGCCGAACAGCGCCACCGACGGCGTGAGGCCGAGCTCGCGCACGGCATACGTCGGCATGTAGAAGGTGACCACGTAGGCCGCCGTGGTGCCGCCCACCAGCGCGAGGATGGCGGCCAGCACCGTCCTGCCGTGCTGCGTGCAGACGATCTTCAGGCTGCTCTCGCGCGGCGCCTTCGCGTCTTCGGGCGTGATGTGCAGCGATTCCTCGAGGTGGCGACGGATGTACATGCCCACCGGCGCGATCAGCATGCCGAGCACGAACGGCACGCGCCAGCCCCAACTCTGCATGGCCTCGGCGGACAGCGAGACGGTCAGCACGCCGACCACCACGGCACCCATCAGCACGCCCAGGCCCTGGCTCGCGAACTGCCAGCTCGCCATGTAGCCGCGGTTGGCCGGCGTGGCGTGCTCCACCAGCAGCGTGGTGGAGGCGCCCACCTCGCCGCCGGCCGAGAAGCCCTGGATCAGGCGCGCCAGCACGATCACGATCGGCGCCGCGACGCCGATGCTTGCGTAGGTCGGCGTGAAGGCGATCAGCGCGCAGCCCAGCGCCATCAAAAAGATCGTGAGCGTCATGGCCTTCTTGCGGCCCGCGCGGTCGGCGTACGCGCCGATCACGATGCCGCCCAGCGGCCGCATGATGAAACCGACGCCGAAGCTCGCCACCGTCAGCAGCAGCTGGCCGTAGGAACTGAAGGTGGGGAAGAACAGCTTGCCGATCACCAGCGCGAGAAAGCCGTAGACCGTGAAGTCGAAGAATTCCAGGCCGTTGCCGATGGTGGTGGCCACGATGGTCTGGCGCCGGCGGGCCGGCGAGGAAGGCGAGGGCTGGGAAGCGGGGGTGTTCATGTGTCTCCTGTGTGTATCGGGGGCGCAGGCCGCGTGGGCCCGAACCGCGGCGGATGCTAGAGACTCGCCGCTGTCATGAAAAGACAATAATTGGGCGTCAACGATAACTTTTGGTTGTCACTCCAAAGATGAAGCCCAATCAGTTGCATGCCTTCGTGGCCGTGGTCGAGCAGCTCAGCATCCGCGCCGCCGCGCGCGTGCTCGGCATTTCGCAGCCGGCCGTGACCAAGATCGTGCGCGAGCTGGAGCGCGAGGTCGGCGCCCCGCTGGTGGAGCGCAGTGTGAAAGGCGTGCGGCTCACGCAGTTTGGCCTGGCCTTCGCGCCGCGTGCGCGGCTGCTGCTGGCCGACATGGAACGCGCGCGCGACGAGATCGCACAGATCCGCGACGGCGCCACCGGCTCGGTCTCGCTGGCGGTGAGCGCCTCGTTCGCGCTCACCGTGCTGCCCGCCGCCTTCAAGGACTTTCACACGCGCCTGCCCGCGGTCGACGTGCAGTTCAGCGAGGCCGTGCTGCCGTGGATGCTCGCGCGGCTGCGCGACGGGTATCTCGACTTCGCGGTGGCTCACATCGTGCCCGGCACGCTCGATCCGCAGTTCGAGGCGCTGGAGCTGTTCCCGGTGCAGCTGGTGGTCGGCCTGCGCGAGCGCCATCCGCTGCGCAATGCGCGCTCGCTGAACGACCTTTATGCCGCCGAATGGGTCCTGCCGGGCGACGACCACGGCGGAACCAACGCCGTGGCGCCGCTGTTCACCCCGCTCGGCTTGCCGCCGCCCACGCGCGTGCTGCAGGGCCACTCGGTCACCGTGGCGCTCGCACTGGTGGGCCACATGGACTTGATCGGCCTTTTTGTCGAGCCGCTGGCCGGGCTCAGCTTCAAGCGCCACGGCATCCGGCGCGTCGATGTGTGCGAGACGCTGCCGGTGCTGAACGTGTGCGTGGTGCGCCGGCGCGGGCAGCCGTCGACGCCGGCGGCGCAGCACTTCATCGAGTGCATTCAGCGGGCGTCGGCGATGAGGGCGACGTAACGGCCCGCCGGGCCTTTGCTCAACGCGAGAACAGCACCAGCGCCACGAAAAGCAGTTTGACGCCGAAGGCCACGAGGGCGCTGGCGACCACCATCAGCACCACGAAGGCGACGAAGTAGGCCACGCGTCGGCCCCAGTGCGGCACGCTCGGCACGGCATACCAGTAGAGCAGCGCGGCCGCGCCGAGGTTGATGGCCTGGACCGCATACATGGTGACGCGCGAGGCTTCGGGCGAGTCAAGGACCGACGGGCCCAGCCACATGCACAGAAGTCCCAGCAGCGGAACGACGGTGACCCAGGCGAGCACGCCGAGCGCCAGGCGTCCGGCCGTCTTCATCGCAGGGCGTCCCGTCCGGTCGATGTTTCACTGGCAGTCATGAATTCCTCCTTGATGGCGTTTCGACATGGAACGCTCTGGCGTCCGATCCTATCGGCAGGGTCCGGCAACTGTTGTCAAATGAGAACTCCTCTCATCCATAATCCCTCCCGCTTCCGCGCGCCGGAAGCGTCACCAGGCCGCCGGGAGGCGCGCCGCCAGAACATCCAAGGGATCTGAATGAAGAGAGTTTGTGTGAGCCTCGCGCTCGCCGCCGTGCAGGCGGCGCAGGCGCAATCCGTGCCTGCGTCCGCTGCTCCCGAATCGCGGGCAAGCGAGCTGAGCACCGTCAACGTCGAGGCCTCGCGCGCCAACGGCTTCCTGGCCGAGACGGTCGAGGCGGGCACGTTCCGGGGGGCGTCCGTGATGGACGTGCCGGCCACGGTCAACACCGTGACGCGCGAGGTGATCGAGCTGCAGGGCGCGGCGGGCGTGTACGACGTGCTGCGCAACACGGCCGGCGTGACGCGCCAGCAGAACGGCGGCGACACCTTCGACCAGCTCGTCATCCGCGGCATTGCCGTGGAGAACCGCACCAACTACCGCCTCAACGGCGCGCTCGCGATCCCCAACGTGTCGGAAATTCCGATGGAGAACAAGGAGCGCGTCGAGGTGCTCAAGGGCGCGTCGGCGCTGTACTACGGCTTCACCACGCCGGCCGGGGTGATCAACTTCGTCACCAAGCGCGCAGGCCGTACGCCCGTCACCTCGCTCGGGATGAGCGTCGACAACCAGGGCGGGCTGCAGGGCCAGGTCGACATCGGCCGCCAGTTCGGCGAGAACGACCAGTTCGGGCTGCGCCTGAACGCGGCTGGCGGCTCACTGGGCTCGACGATCGACGGCGTGGACGGCAAGCGCAGCTTCGTCTCGGCCGCGCTCGACTGGCGCGTGAACCGGCGGCTCACGCTGAAGGCCGACATCGAGCACTACCGCAAGCGCATCACCGAGCAGGCCGGCATCGCGCGGCTTGCGGCCGTGAACGGCGTCATCGCGCTGCCGGCGCTGCCCGATCCGCACCAGCTGATCGCGCCGCCCTGGGCCGTGTTCGAGGCCGAGGTCACCAACATGCAACTGCGCGCCGACTACGCCTTGAGCGACAACTGGGCGCTCAGCGTGGAAGCCGGCCATTCCGAGGCCGAGCGCGACCGGCGCCTGGCGCAGTTCGGCACCTACAACGTGCGCACCGGCATCGGCCGCCTCACGGGCAACGTGCAGCACCTCGAGCAGCGTTCCGACCTGCTGCGCGCCGAGCTGTTCGGCACCTTCGCCACCGGCGCGCTGCAGCACGAGCTGACGCTCGGCGCGGCGCGCAGCGACAAGACGCAGGCGCCCGTGTTCCAGCGCAACTACGGCGGCGCGACCACGCTGCAGAACCTGTACAACCCCGTGCCCATCGGCGCGCTGGCGCTGAGCGCGATGCCGTCGCGGCCCACCTCGGGCGCGCAGGACAGCGAGGAGCTGGGCCTGTACGCGCTCGACCGCATCACCTTCTCGCCGCAGTGGCAGCTGGTGGCCGGCCTGCGCCACACGCGCTACCAGAGCTGGCAGGGCGCGAGCGCCACGCTGCCGGCCCTCGACTACGGCGTGCGCAAGACCACGCCGCTGGCGGCGCTGAGCTACAAGTTCACGCCCGACCTCATGGCCTACGTGTCGTACTCGCAGGGCGTGGAAGAGGGCGAGGTGGCGCCGGCCGGCACCGCCAACCAGAACACGCGCATGCCGCCGGGCGTGAGCCGGCAGAAGGAAATCGGCCTGCGCTGGCTGACCGGCGGCGGCACGCTGCTGTCGGGCGCGCTGTTCGACATCGAACGGCCCGGCGCCTACACCGACAGCGCCAACACCTTCGTGGCCAGCGGGCGCCAGCGCTACCGCGGCCTCGAGGTGTCGGCGCAGGGGCGGCTCACGCCCGCGCTGGCGTGGCAGCTCTCGGGCCAGTGGCTCGATGCGGAGTTTCGCCGCATCAACGCGCAGTACGACGGCAAGCGGCCCGAGAACACGGCGCGCACCACGGCGAGCGCCTTCCTGTCGTACGACATCGCGGCGGTGCCGGGGCTGTCGGTCAACGGCGGCGCGTACTTCACGGGGCGCCGTCCCGTCGACGACCTGAACCAGGGTTTCATCGGCGGCACCACCGTCTTCGGCCTGGGCGCGCGCTACGTGGCGCAGCTCATGGGCAAGCGCACCACCTTCCAGCTGAACATCGACAACGTGGGCGACAAGCGCTACTGGTCGGCGGCCGGCACGCGGCTGGCGGTCGGCACGCCGCGTACGATCAAGGCCCTGGTCAAGATCGATCTTTGAACCCGCGCGCCCCGCCTTGGCGGGGCTTCCTGTTTCCCGTTTTCTTCTGTTTTTCATGGCTTTGCTGCGTCGCGTCTGGTTCCAGATCCATTGGTTCATCGGCATCACGGCGGGCAGCGTGCTGGTCGTCATCGGCCTGAGCGGGGCGACGCTGTCGTTCCGCGCCGAGATCACCGACCTGCTGAACCCGATCCCCGCGGCCTCGGCCGCACCCGCATTGGCACCGCCCGCGCTCGTCGCGCGCGTGCAGGCCGAGATGCCCGGGCGGCGCATCGCCACTGTCGCCGTCTCCACCGAGCCCGGGCGCGCCGCGCGCGTCGGGTTCGCGCCGCCACCCGGTGAGCGGCGCGGCGAGACGCGCTTCGCCGATCCCGCCACCGGCGCGCTGCTGCCCGATCCGGTGGGCGAGCACTTCTTCGAGTTCGTCGAAGAGCTGCACCGCTGGCTGCTGCTGCCGCGCGACGACGGCAAGCCCCTCACCGGCTCGCTGGCCGGCCTGTTGCTGCTGCTCGCGCTGTCGGGCCTGTACCTGCGCTGGCCGCGCCGGCCCTTCGCGTGGCGCCAGTGGCTGCGCATCGACTTCGCGCTGCGCGGCCGTGCCTTCCTGTGGAACCTGCATGCGGTGGTCGGCACCGTCGCGCTGCTGGCCTACGTGGTGTCGACCACCACCGGCATGTACTGGGCCTTCGACGGGCTGCGCAAGGTGGTGGACGGCGCGGTCGGCGAGGGCCGTGTGGTGCGTGCCGAACGCGCGCCGGCCGATGCCCCGGTGACGCTCGACCTGGCGCGCGTCTGGCAGGCCTTCGTCGATACCACGGGGGGCGACTGGACCCAGGTGACGCTGCGGCTGCCCGCGCGCAACGGCACGCAGGTGGAGGCCGTCTACCTGCGCACGCATGCCGAGCATGAGCGCGCGCGCAACCGCCTGTACCTGCAGGCCGCGACCGGCGAGACGCTGCGCCACGAACGCTATGCCGACAAGCCGCCCATGGGCCGCTTCGTGAACAGCATCTACCCGCTGCACATGGGCACCTACTGGGGCCTGCCGGGGCGCATCGTGATGATGCTCACGAGCCTGGGGATCGCGCTCTTCGCGATCAGCGGCTGGATGATGTACCTCGGCCGCCGCCGCACCGCGAAGGCCGTGCGCGCCGAGCGCGCGCGGCTCGATGCGGCCGCCGTGCCCGCCACGGCGGGCGATGCGGGGCAGGTGCTGGTCGCCTTCGCGAGCCAGACCGGCCATGCCGAGCGCCTCGCACTGCAGACGGCCAGTGCGTTGCAGGCGGCCGGTGTCGCGGCGGTGGTGCGGCCCGTGTCGGCACTGAGCGCTGACGCCTTGCTGCACTTCCGTCAGGTGCTGTGGGTGGTGAGCAGTTTCGGCGAGGGCGAGCCGCCCGACAGCGCGCGCGCCTTTGCTCGCGCGTTCGCGCGGCAAGGCGGCCCGGGTCTGCGCCATTTGCGCTACGGCTTGCTCGCGCTGGGCGACCGCCACTACGCGACCTTCTGCGGCTTCGGCCGCAAGCTCGACCACGACCTGCACAACCAGGGTGCGCAGCCGCTGTTCCCGATGATCGAGGTGGACGGCGAAGACCCGGCAGCGCTCGCGCGTTGGCACTATGCGCTGCGCGAGACCTTCGGGGTGCGCGATGCAGCGTGGCCTGTGTCGACCGCGCCGGCTTTCGAAGCCTGGCGGCTCGATGGCCGGCGCCTGCTCAATGTGGGCAGCCAGGGCGATCCGCTGTTCGAAGTCGAGCTGCGGCGTGTCGATGGCGGCACGATGAACTGGACACCCGGCGCGCTGGTCGAGATCGTGCCGCGCCAGATGCACGACGACGGCGCCCCGGCGCCCGCGCCGCGCAGCTACTCGGTCGCGTCGATTCCGTCCGACGGCGCCGTCCAGTTGCTGGTGCGGCAGGCGCGGCACGACAACGGCCTGGGCGTGGCCTCGGGCTGGCTCACGGTCGGCGCGCCCATGGGCACGGAACTCGCGCTGCGCCTCGTCGCCAACCCGGGCTTCGCGCTGCCCGACGACGCGCGGCCCTGCATCTTCATCGGCAACGGCTCGGGCTTTGCGGGCCTGCGCGCGCTGCTGCGCGAGCGTGCGCGCCGAGGGCACGGCCGCAACTGGCTGGTGTTCGGCGAGCGGCAGGCGGCGCACGACGGTTTCGGCGCGGACGAGGTCGCGGCATGGCAGGCCGGCGGCCTCGTGGCGCGCGCCGACTTCGTCTACTCGCGCGACCAGCCGCAGCGCGTGTACGTGCAGGACTGCCTGCGCGAGGCTGGCGAGGTGCTGAAGCAGTGGGTGGACGAAGAGGGCGCGATCGTCTTCGTGTGCGGCAGCCTCGAAGGCATGGCGCCGGGCGTGGATGCGGCGCTCACCGAGGTGCTGGGCGAGAGCGGCATGGACGCGCTCATCGCCGAAGGCCGCTACCGCCGCGACGTGTACTGATCAAGCGGGCGGAAAGCTCACGCCCGGTTCGCCCGCTTGCCAGGGCGCGTACTTGGTCATGGTGCGCGCGAACATGTCCGACGCGGTCCAGCCCGCGAGCCAGGCTTGCAGGCGCGGCCAGGGCTGGGCGTCGAACCAGGCCGCATCGACCATCGCGAACTGGCGCACGAAGGGCATGAGCGCCGCGTCGGCCAGCGTGGCGTGCGCGCCGGCCAGTTGCGCCGATATCGCGAGCCGGTCTTCGAGCCCTTGCAGGAAGCGCGCACCCTCGTCGCGCGCCGAGCCTTCCGATGCGGGGTAACGCGCCGGGTACTTGTAGCGGTCGATCAGCGGCTTGAAATCGTTGTCGCAGGTGGCGATCAGCGCGAGCAGGTCGTCGAGCGTGCCGCGCTCCGGCGCCAGCCAGCGCAGCGGGTCGTGGCGGCGCAGCGCCCACAGCATCACGTCCAGGCTCTGTTCCAGCACCGCCGCGCCGCCGTCGAGCACCAGCACGGGCACGGTGCCTTTGGGCGAGGCCGCGAGCATCTCGGCGGGCTTGCGCTTCAGCTCGACCTCGCGCAGTTCGCAGCGCTGTTCGCTCGCCACCAGCGCGAGCCGGGCCCGCATCGCATAGGGGCAGCGGCGGAACGAATAGAGCACGGGGAGGGCGGAATCGGGCATGCGAACGACAGGTGAGCAGAGGGAGCCGGCCGATTGTCGGCCCGTGCCCGCCGGGTCGCGCGGCGGCGGGTTTTTCCTCACAATCGGCTGCCATGGGCGAACGTCTTTTCCTCCGGCTTCACGACGACCCGCTGCACGGGCCGGAGTCGGGCGTGCCCGACGGCACGCTGCAGGTGCTGCCGATTGCGCCGGCCCTGCGGTCGCATGTCTTGCACCTGCTGATGTACCGCGAGACCTTCGCGCCCGGCCACGAGGTGCGCGAGCGCGTGCTGCCCGACGGCGCGATCCGGCTGGTCTTCAACTTCGGCGATGCGCCCTCGGCCGACGACGCACCGGGGCAGGCAGTCGAAGCCATCGGCGCCTTCGCCGCGCCCGCCGTGGTGCGGATGCGCGACACGGTGGAAGGCCTGTCGGTGGCGCTGCGCCCCGGCGCGGCGGCCGCGCTGCTGGGCGTGCCGGCCGGCGAGATCGCGGGCCGCGCGGTGCACCTGGACGAACTCTGGGGCGGCGAGGGCACCACGTTGCTCGCGCGCATGGCCGAAGCGCGCGGCGATGCCGCACGCGCGCAGCTGCTGCAACACGCCCTGGTGAAGCGCCTGCAGAAAGCCGGCGACGGCACGCCGCCGGCCGCCGCGATGCATGCCGCGCGGCTCATCGCCGCCGCCGACGGGCGCCAGGCATTGCGCGAGGTGGCGCAGGCGGTCGGCGTGGGCGAGCGCCGGCTGCAGCAGCTCTTTCATGCGCATGTCGGGCTGTCGCCGCGCGCCTGGGGCCGGCTCGCGCGGCTGCATGCCTGCCTGCGCGCGCTGCGCCTGCACAGCGCGCCGGCCTGGGCCGACATGGCGCTGGACCACGGGTTCTACGACCAGTCGCACCTCGTCAACGAGTTCCGCGCCCTGTGCGGCGTGACGCCCACCGAGTTCCTCGGGCGCCGGGTTTCGGTTTCTTCCAAGACGGCGCGCTGAGGCCGGCCTATCGTGGCCGCTTGTCCTGCCCAAGGACCCTCACCGAACGAAGGAGCAACGACACATGACAGCAGCCCCCTCCACCCCTGATGCCGCGCACCGTCCGCTGGCGGGCCGCGTGGCCGTGGTCACCGGCGCCAGCCGCGGCGCGGGCCGTGGCATCGCGCAGGAACTGGGCGCGGCCGGCGCCACCGTGTACGTGACCGGGCGCAGCACCCGCGCGCGGCCGGCCGACAGCTATGGCCAGCTGCTCGCGCTGTCCGAGCTGGCCGTCTTGCCCGGCACCATCGACGACACCGCCGAGGAGGTCACGCAACTCGGCGGGCGCGGCATTGCCGTGGCCTGCGACCACACGAAGGAAGACGAGGTGGCGGCGCTGTTCGCGCGCGTCGAGCGCGAGCAGGGCCGGCTCGACCTGCTCGTGAACAACGCCTGGGGCGGCCACGAGAGCTTCACCGGTGTCTTCGAGGCGCCGTTCTGGGAGCACCCGCTCGCCAACTGGGATTCGATGTTCGACCGCGGCGTGCGCAACCACCTCGTGGCCAGCCGCCGCGCCGCGCCGTTCATGGTGGCGCGCAAGCAGGGCCTGATCGTCACCACCACCTTCTGGGACCGCGGCCACTACCTGCGCGGCAACCTGTTCTACGACCTCGCCAAGGCCTCGATGACGCGGCTGGCCTTCGGCATCGCGCAGGAACTGCAGCCGCACGGCGTGGCTTCGGTGGCGGTGTCGCCGGGCTGGATGCGCACCGAGTTCGTGCTCGCGGGCCACAAGACCGACGAAGCGCACTGGCAGGAGCGCCCCGCGCTGGCGCGCACCGAGTCGCCGCGCTACCTGGGCCGCGCCGTGGCCGCGCTGGCGGGCGATGCGCAGGTGCTCGACAAGACCGGCCAGGTGCTGCGCGTGGCCGATCTGGCGCGTGCCTACGGCTTCACCGACATCGACGGGCGGCAGGTCGAGCCGTTCGAGCTGTAGGGCGCGTCAGCGCAGGTCGCGCACGTCGATGCGAAAGCGCAGCTCGGGCGCGCCGCCGAGCCCGGGCTCGGTGATGAACTCCTCGACCAGCACGCCGCCGTTGGCGCGGATCACGCGCTGCGAGGCGAGGTTGTCGGGGCTGGTCGTGATCTCGACGTGGTCCAGGCCGATGCCGCGCGCATCGGGCAGCAGCGCGCGCAGCGCGGCGGTGGCGTAGCCCCGGCCGCTTTTCCACGGCACCACGCCGTAGCCGATGTGGCCGAGGCAGTACGAAGGCAAGGCGTTGGTGCCCGGCTGCCAGCGCAGCTGGATGCTGCCGCAGAACTCGCCGTCCCACAGCCAGCGCCGGTAGCCCGGCAGCCGGGGCACGGTGCCACCGGTGGGCAGCGCGATGGGTGGGCCCTTGGCTTCGCGGTCGACGAGGCCGGCGAGAAAGCCGTCGGGGTCGGTGCGGATCAGCGCCAGTTCTTCCCGGCCGGCTTCGGCCCGCAGGTTGTTGGGCGACCAGCCGCGTTCCAGTGCGGCGATGTAGCCGGGCAGGTGCTCGGGCGAGGGCCAGACGAGCTGCAGGGCGGAGGGGGACATGGGACGCGGTCCTTTTTCTTTCGGGTTCATTCAGTACGAGCGCAGGGCGATGCCCCAGCGCCCCTCGGCCTGCACGACGATCCAGAGGTTGGCGTGCGTGCTGAGCACCGCGCCGGCCGCATCGCGCCGCGTGTAGTGCACGACGAAGTGCACCTTGTCGTGGCTCAGGAGCACCGGCTCCTTCTTCTCGTACTGTGTGGAGGCCCAGCCGCTGGCCTTGAGCGTGTCGAAGAAATCCACCGGGTGCTGGCCGGGCGCGGGCCAGTCGAGCCGCTGCGCGCCCGAGAGCATCGTGTGCGGAAAGTGCAGCTCGGCGTCCATGCCGCGCGTGTCCGAGGCATTGAACGCGGCCGTGAAACGGTCGAGGCAGGCCGACGCGGCGGCGACGACGGTCGCGTGCGGCGCGTCGGAGGGCGGCGGGGCGACGAAGGCAGAGAAATCGGTCATGCGCTGGATGGTAGGCGAGCGCGCGCCTGTCGGTCACGTTTGCATGAAATGCAACTGAGTTGCGTCAATCCATATAATGCAATTCTGTTGCAACTACGGAGCCTGCCCTCATGGCCGATCGTCTTCCCGTCACCGTGCTGTCCGGCTTCCTGGGCGCCGGCAAGACCACGCTGCTCAACCACATCCTGCACAACCGCGAGGGCCGCCGCGTGGCGGTGATCGTCAACGACATGAGCGAGGTCAACATCGACGCCGCGCTGGTGCGCGAAGGCGGCGCCGCGCTGTCGCGCACCGACGAGAAGCTGGTCGAGATGAGCAACGGCTGCATCTGCTGCACGCTGCGCGAAGACCTGCTGATCGAGGTGAAGCGGCTCGCCAAGGAAGGGCGTTTCGACCAGCTCGTGATCGAGTCGACCGGCATCTCCGAGCCGCTGCCCGTGGCCGAGACCTTCACCTTCGCGGGCGAGGACGGCCAGAGCCTGGCCGACGTGGCGCGGCTGGACACCATGGTCACGGTGGTCGATGCCTTCAATTTCCTGCGCGACTACGGCTCGCCCGACAGCCTGGGCCAGCGCGGCCAGTCGCTGGGCGACGAGGACACGCGCACGGTGGTCGACCTGCTGATCGAGCAGATCGAGTTCTGCGACGTGCTCGTGGTCAACAAGACCGACCTCGTGACGGCGCAGGAGCGCGAGCGCCTGATGGCGATCCTGCGCAGCCTCAACCCGCGTGCGCGCATCGAGGAATCGGAGTTCGGCCGCGTCGCGCTCGACCGCGTGCTCGACACGGGTCTGTTCGATTTCGAGCAGGCCGAGCAGGCACCCGGCTGGCTGGCCGAGCTGCGCGGCGAGCACGTGCCCGAGAGCGAGGCCTACGGCATCCGCAGCTTCGTCTACCGGTCGCGCCTGCCGTTCCATCCGCAGCGCTTCTGGGACCTGGTGCAGAGCGAGTGGGAGGGCGTGGTGCGCTCCAAGGGCTTCTTCTGGCTCGCGAGCCGGCCGACCCGCGCGGGCGCGTGGTCACAGGCCGGCGGTGCCTGCCGCTACGGCGTGGCGGGCCTGTGGTGGGCGGCCGTGCCGCGCGAACACTGGCCGACCGACCCCGACGGGCTCGAACTCATCCGCAAGAACTGGGACGACGCCACCGGCGACGCGCGCCAGGAGCTGGTGCTGATCGGCATCGGCATGGACGAAGCCGCACTGCGCGCGCGGCTCGATGCCTGCCTGCTCACGCCCAACGAGATGCGCTTCGGCCCCTCGTGGTGGCAGAACCTGCCCGATCCGTTTCCGTCGTGGAACGTGTGAGCGCGCGGGCGGTTCAGTCGCCGGCGCTGTTGGGCTGCATCGCCTGCTGCACCAGCCGCGCCATGGCCGACGCGTTCTCGCTGCCGACGGCGGCCAGACCCTGCACCGTGCCTTGACGGTCCTGCAAGGCTTCGTCCTGGCTGGCCTTGAGCTTGCCTTCGAGGCGGTCGATGGGAATTTCGATGCCCACCACGGCGCGCGCCAGCTTGCGGATGAAGGTCTCGGGCGCGTCCGTGGTCTGCCAGGGCACGGGTTGGCCGGCCTCGTTCGCCGCGGTCAGCCGCGCGAGCAGGTCGAGCAGCCAGGCTTCGTCGTCGATGGCGCGCGCGATGCGTGCGCGTGGGCGACGGCGTAGTTCCAGGTCGGCACCACCTGGCCGTGCTCGGCCTTGCCGGGGTACCAGCCGGGCGTGATGTAGGCCTGCGGCCCCTGGAACATCACGACCGACGGGGCCGGCGCATCGAGCTGGCGCCACACGGGATTGGCACGCGACACGTGGCCGAGCAGCGTGCCGAACGGGCCGCGCGAGCGGTCGAGCAGAAAGGGCAGGTGGTTGGCGACCAGCCCGTCGGCGCCCGGCACGACCCAGGCGCCCAGCGGATGCGCGTCGATCAGCGCGTGGCTCGCGCCGATGTCGGGCTGGCGGTGGTGCCGGGAGACGTACACGCGCGGCCTGGTCGGCTCGGCGACCTATCGGGCACAGTCGCCGCACATGCCGTGCAGCGTGAGCGCCGTGTGCCGCGTGTCGATGCCCTGCTTGCGCAGCGCCTTGCCGAGCCGGCCCATCACCTTGGGCAGTTCGGGGTCGGAGGGCAGGGCCAGCACCTTGTGGCACTGGTCGCATTCGAAGGTGTTGCCCGAGGCGGTGTCGACGTGCCGCGCGAAGCGGTTGACCCGGTCGGCGCCCACGCGGCGGTCGCACAGGCCGGCCTCGACCAGCCGGTCGAGCACGCGGTAGAGCGTGACGCGGTCGGGCGGCTCGCCCGTGGCGGCGGTGTAGGCGGCGGCCACTTCCTCGTGGGTCAGCGGCTGCGAGCCGTGTTCGAGCAGCTCGAGCACGGTCTGGGCGGCGCGCGTCACGCGCAGCCCGCTGCCGCGCAGCAGCGCCTCGCTGTCGAAGGCGGGGCCGGGCGACGAGGTCTTCGGGGACGGGTTCGGGGTGGTCTTCATGCGAAACGCCATTGTGTTGCATCCGGCGCTCCCTTGTGCCGGCAAGGGCGCCGGGGCGGCCCGACGGCCCGGATGTTGCGAGGTGCAAGTCAGCCAACCGGCCGTTTCGCCGCGGCCCGGGTCGCCCGAATGCGCTAAGGTCTGGGCATTCGCATTCCTGAATACCTTCGTTGACCATGTCCCGTCCCCCCATCGAAATCGAAACCGCCCCGAACCCCACCGCCTCGGTGGTCCTGATGCACGGCCTGGGTGCCGACGGCAACGACTTCGTGCCGATCGCCGGCGAGCTCGACCTGTCGGCCGTGGGCCCGGTGCGCTTCGTGTTCCCCAATGCACCCGTCATTCCCGTGACCATCAACGGCGGCTACGAGATGCCCGCCTGGTACGACATCGCGGTGGCCGACCTGGTGGCGCGCGAGGACGAGGCCGGCCTGCGTCGCTCGCAGGCGAGCATCGAGGCCCTCATCGCCAACGAGAAGGCACGCGGCATTCCCGCCCACCGCATCGTGGTGGCTGGCTTCTCGCAAGGCTGCGCGATGGCGCTGATGACAGGGCTGCGCCACGGCGAGCGGCTGGCCGGCATCGTCGGCCTTTCGGGCTACCTGCCGATCGCCGCGACCACGGCGGCCGAGCGCCACGGCGCCAACCACGACACGCCCGTGTTCCTCGCGCACGGCCGGCAGGACCCGGTGGTGCCGCTGGCGCGCGCCGAACAGTCGCGCGACGCGCTGGTGGCGCTGGGCCACCCGGTCGAATGGCACGAATACCCCATGGCGCACTCGGTCTGCATGGAAGAGATCGCCGACCTCAACCGCTTTTTGCTGCGCGTGTTCGGCTGAAGGCCCGTCACGTCGGGCCGCGCGCGCATCCATCCTGATCCTGTCACCCCGAAAGAACGCACAGAAGGAGACCCCCATGATCCTGGTCATCGGACACGCGCTGGCAAAGGCCGACACCCTGCAGGCGATGCTGGCCATCAGCGTGGAACACGTGCTGCGCTCGCGCGCCGAGCCCGGCTGCATCTCGCATGACGTCACGACCGACGTGCAAGACCCGCTGCAGCTCACCTTCGTGGAGCGCTGGAGCGACATGGCGGCGCTGC
Source organism: Variovorax sp. GW460-12-1-14-LB1 (assembly GCF_059423605.1). NCBI lineage: Bacteria > Pseudomonadati > Pseudomonadota > Betaproteobacteria > Burkholderiales > Comamonadaceae > Variovorax > Variovorax sp. GW460-12-1-14-LB1. Next base: position 20,133 of record NZ_JBWKYF010000003.1, on the reverse strand, counting down.
AGGCGCACTTTCGCGTCGATGCGTCGCGCGCTTTCGGCAAGGCGCTCGCGGCCATGGCCGACGGCGTGCCGTCGATCCATGTCTACCAGTCGGAAGAGATCGACCTGTCGGCGGGCCGCGCCAAGGCCTGAATTTCGAACCCCGCTGCGCGCCGCAAGGCCGGTGGTATTTGAGAGGGTAGCTATGAAAAAAGTAGCAAAAAACAGCATAGCCGGATGCGGGATTCCCTGCTTCAGCAGTGCCTGTCCGCCCGTGCTACCTTCCAGCCCCACAGAAGATTGATGGGTCATAAGAACATGAGCAACAGATTGCAGGAGAGGCTGGGTGCACTCCCGGCCGCGCGATTGAAGGGAATGCGTCGCGGCATCGAGAAGGAAAGCCTGCGCGCGCTGCCCGACGGCAAGCTGGCCCTCACGCCGCATCCGCTGGCGCTGGGCTCGGCGCTCACGCATCCGCACATCACGACCGACTTCAGCGAATCGCAGCTCGAGCTCATCACGGGCGTGCACGCGGGCGTGGAGTCGGCGCTCGAAGAGCTCACGCGGGTGCACCAGTTCACCTACCGCGTGCTCGACCAGCTCGGCGACGAGCGCCTGTGGGTGTCGAGCATGCCCTGCGGCCTGCCGACCGACGAGACCATTCCGATCGGCCGCTACGGCTCGTCGAACGTGGGCCGCGCCAAGAGCGTGTACCGCATGGGCCTGAGCCACCGCTATGGCCGGCGCATGCAGACCATTTCGGGCATCCACTACAACTGGTCGCTGCCGGAGGTGTCGAGCGAAGAGTACTTCGCGCTCATCCGCAACTTCCGCCGCCAGGCCTTTTTGCTGCTGTACCTGTTCGGCGCCTCGCCGGCCCTGTGTTCGAGCTTTGTCGCGGGCCGCCCGCACGAGCTGCAGCCGCTGGGCGACGGCAGCATGTACATGCCGCACGGCACCTCGCTGCGCATGGGCCGCCTGGGCTACCAGAGCGAGGCGCAGGCCTCGCTGGCCGTGAGCTACAACAGCCTGGAGGGCTACGGCGCCTCGCTGCAGGACGCGCTCACGCGCCCGTGGCCGGCCTACGAGGCCATCGGCATCCGCAACCTGGGCGGCGACTACAACCAGCTGGGCACCAGCCTGCTGCAGATCGAGAACGAGTTCTACGGCACGATCCGCCCCAAGCGCGTCATTCACTCCGGCGAGCGCCCGCTGCATGCGCTGCGCGAGCGCGGCGTGGAGTACGTCGAGGTGCGCCTGATGGACCTCGACCCCTTCGAGACCGTCGGCATCAATGCGCAGACCATGCGCTTCATCGACGTGTTCCTGCTGCACTGCCTGCTGAACGACAGCCCCGACGACACGCCGCAAGAAATCGCCGACCTGGCGCAGAACCAGCACCTCACGGCCGCGCGCGGCCGCGAGCCGGGGCTGAAGCTGCGCCGCGACGGGCGCGAGGTCGGGCTCACCGACTGGGGCCTGGAGCTGGTCGAGCAGTGCCTGCCGATTGCCGCCGCGCTCGACGCGGCGCAGGGCGGCACGCAGCACGTCGACGCGGTGCGCGCCGCCAAGGCCGGCCTCGAGAACCCCGACAGCCTGCCCTCGGCCCGCGTGCTCGCGGCCATCGAGCAGCAGCACGGCAACTCCTTCGTCGGCTTCGTGCGCGCCCAGTCGGAGCAGACCCGCGCCGCGCTGCTGGCGCTGCCGTTCTCGGCCGCGCAGCAGGCCGGTTTCGAGCAGATGACGGCCGAGTCGATCCAGGCGCAAAAGCGCATCGAGGCGGCCGACACCATGCCGTTCGAGATCTACCGCGAGCAGTACGTCTCGCCGGCGCGCCTGGGCATGGCCCCCGGCCGCCTGCCGGTCGCGGCCTGAGAAGGTCACCCCGGCGGCGCCGGCCGGCGCATGCCGACAGCGCCGCTGGCCGATGGCCTACAGCCATTGGCCTGTCCGGCTCACCGTGGCGCGGCGGTCAGCCCGGATGATGGCGTCATGCGCTGCCCAGTTCCGGACCCGAGACACCCACCATGACGCTCCATGCCTACCTGGTCGAGGACAGTCCGGTGATCCGCGAGAACCTGGTCGACTTTCTCGAGGACGTGATCGATGCGCACGTGATCGCCTCGGCCAGCACCGCCGACGAAGCGCTCGAATGGCTGCGCGACCACAAGAGCGACTGGGACCTGGCCATCGTCGACCTGTTCCTGCAGCGCGGCAACGGCCTGGCCGTGCTGAACGCCTGCCGCCAGCGCTCGCCGCACCAGAAGGTGGTGGTGCTCAGCAACTACGCCACCGCCGACATGCGCCTGCGCTCGCAGCAATTGGGCGCCGATGCCTTCTTCGACAAATCGGCCGAACTCGACCAGTTGGTGGCGTACTGCGCCACCGTCCAGCCGTCGCATGGGTGACTCCCGCCGGGGGCGCCCGGCGGCAAGCAGGGCGGGGAACTGAGGTAAAACGTTGGGTTGTTGTCAATTGGCAACCTTTACCAACACAGTTCAGACAGCGAGCAGAGACCTCATGAGCAACAGCACCTCCATCGACTTCCAGGGCCGCGTGGCCATCGTGACCGGCGCCGGCGGCGGCCTGGGCCGCCAGCATGCGCTGGCCTTGGCGGCGCGCGGCGCCAAGGTGGTGGTCAACGACCTGGGCGGCGCGCGCGACGGCTCGGGCGGCTCGGTCAGCGCCGCGCAGGCGGTGGTCGACGAGATCAAGGCGGCCGGCGGCGAAGCCATTGCCAACGGCGCCTCGGTGACCGACTTCGAGGCCGTGCAGGCCATGGTCAAGCAGGCGGTCGACGCCTGGGGCCGCGTCGACATCCTGGTGAACAACGCCGGCATCCTGCGCGACAAGAGCTTCGCCAAGATGGAACTGGACGATTTCAAGCTGGTGGTCGACGTGCACCTGATGGGCGCCGTGAACTGCACCAAGGCCGTCTGGGCGCTCATGAACGAGCAGAAGTACGGCCGCATCGTGATGACCACCTCGTCGTCGGGCCTGTACGGCAACTTCGGCCAGAGCAACTACGGCGCCGCCAAGCTGGCGCTGGTGGGCCTCATGCAAACGCTGAGCATCGAAGGCGCCAAGAACGACATCCGCGTGAACTGCCTGGCGCCCACCGCCGCCACGCGCATGACGGAAGACCTGTTCCCCAAGGACATGCTCGAGGCCTTCCGCCCCGAGGCCGTGGTGCCCGCAATGCTGGTGCTGGCCGCACAGGACGCGCCCAACCGCACCATCCTCTGTGCCGGCGCCGGCACCTTCGAGGCCGCGCACATCACGCTGACGCAGGGCGCCTGGCTGGGCATTGCCGCCGACACGCCCGAGCAGCTGGCCGCGCGCCTGTCGGAAGTGACCGCGCGCGAGGGCGAGGCCGTGCCGCAAAGCGGCACCGCCCAGGGCGCGAACGAAGTCGCCAAGGGCCAGGCGAACGCCGGCCGGGGCTGAACTTTCGTCACTCGGTGCATGGCGCTTGACTTCGAGCGCACTCGAGCATTTCCAATGAATTCACCGGATGTCCGGTGTCTTCATTCATCCAAGGAAATCACGCCATGCACACGATCGACAACAAGGCCCTGGTCCAGCGCATCCACGCGGAGCTGGACAAGGGCAACGGCCAGGCCTTCATCGACAGCCTGGCCGACGACGCCAGCTGGACGCTGGAAGGCAGCACGCCCTGGTCGCGCACCTACCAGGGCAAGCAGGCGATCCGCGAAGAGCTGATCAAGCCGCTGTTCGGGCAGTTCGCCGGGCCCTATGTGAGCAAGACCGAATGCATCATTGCGGAAGGCGACCGCGTGGTGGTGCTGTTCAGCGGCGACGTTCCCACCAAGGCCGGCAAGCGCTACAACAACCGCTATTGCTACGTCTACCGACTCGAAGGAGGCCAGGTGAAAACATTGACCGAGTACTTCGACACCGCGCTGGTCGAGCGGGCGCTCGACGCGCCGACCGCCCATGCCGGCTGACGCCAGCGCTGCCACGCCGTCGTTCCACATCGGCGAGTTGGCCGCGCGCACGGGCCGCACGGTGCACGCCATCCGCTGGTACGAATCGCAGGGCCTCGTGCCCGGCGTGGCGCGCGACGCGGGCGGGCGGCGCGTGTACGGCGAACTGCATGTGGGCTGGCTCGACCTGATGGACCGGCTGCGCCGCACCGGCATGTCGATTGCCGAGATGCGCGACTACACGGCGCTCGCGTTGCAGGGCAAGGCCACGCTGCGCCAGCGGCGCGACCTGCTCGAGGCGCACCGCGCGCGCGTGCACCAGACCATTGCCGACTGGCAGCAGGCGCTGTCGCTGGTCGATCGCAAGATCGATTTCTACGACGCCTGGATGGCCGACGGGCGGCGCCCGCCGCTCATTCCGGTGGAAACGCCGCAGCGCCTGCCCGCGCCGAAGCGCACGCCGGCGCGCTGAGCTTCGACTCGACTACTCGGCGACGAAGCCCTCGCCGTCGCGGCGGATCGAGTCGCGGGCGCGGTGGTTGTTGAGGCGGCCCAGCGTGTTGTCGAGCAGGCGCTTGAGCTTGTCGGCCGCGCCGCGGAAGGCCTCGTCGAGGCTGGTGGCATGCTGTGTCACCGCGAGCGGCTGGTGGTGCGCCAGGCGCGCTTCCATCACGCAGCACTTGTCGCCGCCGCCGGCCTTGTCGTGGTTCTCGTCGCTCAGGTGCACCTCGACGCGCGTCACGTCTTCGACGAAACGGCTCAGGTGCTGCTTGATCTCGGTGTCTGCCCAGCGCTCCAGCGTGTCCTTGTTGGTGATGCCATTGCTCGTGTTGACCTGGATCTGCATTGCGTATGTCCCTGCTGGATGGTGAACGAGCCTTCACTGTGCACCCGAAAGAGTGCCCCTGCGCGTAGGTGTGTTGCCCCTTTTTCCCGGGGGCATGGCAGCGTGCTCAGCTCTGGATGTAACTGGTCAGCTGGGTGATGGTCTGCTCGTGCTCGGAAATGATGTCGTCCATCAGGTCTTGAATCGAGATCATGCCGACCACCTTGTCGCCGTCGACCACGGGCAGGTGGCGGAACTTGCGCTGGCTCATGAGCGCCATGCAGGCGCGGGTGCGGGTCTGCGGGGTGACGGTCATCACGTCGGGCGTCATGATCTCGGCGACCTTCATCTCCTTGGAGTTCTTGCCCTGCAGCGCCACCTTGCGGGTGTAGTCGCGCTCGGACAAAAAGCCCACGAGCTTTTCGCCGTCCATCACCATGAGCGCGCCCACTTCGAAATGCGCCAGCGTGGCCAGCGCGTCGAACACGCTGGTGTCGGGCGAGGTACGCCAGGCGGCGGAATCGTGGCGCTTGAGCAGTTCGGAGACGGGTTTCATCGCAGGCACTCCATTCAGGGGTTTCGATCCGGCGGACGCACGTGGCGGCGCCGTGCTTCGGACAAATCATAGGGGCGGAATCGCCCTTCGCGATGCAAAACCCTCCCGGGTGTTGCGCGTGTCATGCCGCGCACACGAACCCGGGGATGATCAAGGGTGCTCAGGGCGCGGCGGCGAGCACGCGGCTCAGCGCCACGGCATTGCCCGCGACGTCCTTCACGAGGCCTTGCGCGTCGAAGTTCACCTGGAACTCCGACCAGCTGTCGCGCCAGTAGCGCCACACCGGCGCGTCCAGGCTCGGGTTCTCGCTGGCCACCGGGTAGCCCAGCGCCATCAGCACCTGTTCGCGCGTCATGCCCGGCATCACCTTGCCCGCGAGGATGGCGGCGCCCACCGCGGGTGGAAAGCTGGCGATCTTGCGCTTGGGGTCTTCGGTGACCACGTAGCGCTTGGCGAAGTCGATCAGCGTGATGTTGCGGCTGTAGTCGTTCTTGATGCGCTGGGGCTTGCCCGCGAGATCGAGGTTGAAGAAGCGGAAGTCGTAGGCCGTGATGCGCGCCGGCGTGCCCACGGGGACGACGCTCGTGCCCTGTTCGTCGTAGTTGATGTCGCTGATCGAGTCGCCGTAGGTGCGCATGTTGCAGCACAGAAAACCGTCGGTCAGCGGGCCGGGCGGCGGCGACGGGCGCTGGGCATGCACCGCGGTGGCGGACAGGATGGTGGTGGCCGCGAGCAGGGCGGCGGCGGCAAGGCGCTGGACCATGAAAAGGATCTCCCTCGGTGTGACTTTTTGAAACGGCTGCAGGCGCAGCGCGCGGATTCTAGGGGTGATCTGGCGGCCAACAAGCCAGTGAATACGCCAGTTGGTGCTATCAAAAGCGCAGCACCGAGAAATCGGTCCGTTTCCCGGTTCACAATGCGCACCCGGCCTGCGAGGCCGGTCCCCTTCCAGACAGCGCGAAAGAAAGAGCATCCATCGATGGCGATCCAGTGGTTCCCCGGTCACATGTATTCGACCCAGAAGGCCATCACCGAACGGGTGAAGGACATCGACGTGGTGATCGAACTGCTCGATGCGCGCCTGCCCGGCTCCAGCGCCAACCCGATGCTGGCCGAGCTCACGGCCGGGCGGCCCACGCTCAAGGTGCTCAACAAGCAGGACCTGGCCGACCCCGCGCGCACCGAGGCCTGGCTGGCGCACTACAACGCGCTGCCCGACACCCGCGCCATTGCGCTCGATGCCAGCCTGACCATGCCCGCGCAGCGCATCGTGCGCGCCTGCCACGAGCTGTCGCCCAACCGCGGCGGCATGGCCAAGCCGATGCGCGTGCTGATCTGCGGCATTCCCAACGTGGGCAAGTCGACCCTCATCAACACGCTCACCGGCGGGCGCAAGGCCAAGACCGGCGACGAGGCCGGCATCACCAAGCTCGAGCAGCGCATCACGCTGGCCGACGACTTCTACCTGTGGGACACGCCCGGCATGCTGTGGCCGCGCATCATCGTGCCCAAGAGCGGCTACAACCTCGCGGCCAGCGGCGCGGTGGGGCGCAATGCGTTCGACGAAGAAGAAGTGGCGCTGGAGCTGCTCGACTACCTCAAGGCGAACTACACCGACGGTCTTGTCGCGCGCTTCAAGCTCACCGAACTCGACACCGCCACCCTGGCCGGCATGAAGGACGAGGACGTGCTCGACACCATCGGCCGCAAGCGCGGCGCGCTGCTGGGCAAGGGCAAGGTCAACCTGCAGAAGGCCGCCGAGATCGTGATGCACGAGTTCCGCGCCGGCAACCTGGGGCGCATCACGCTCGAGACGCCCGAAGAATTCGCGCAGTGGCTGGCCGCCGGCCAGCGCGCCGATGCTGAGCGTGCCGCGAAGAAGGCGGCGCGTGGCAAGAAGGGCAAGCAGAAGCCTGAAGCCGCGCCCGCGGACGGCAGTCGCACGGCGGACGAGTGAAGGTCTTGCGCGCGGCACGCTGAACGCCGCGCGGGCCGCCCCTATCATCGAGACATGCAACGTCTCACGCGCCAGCGCAACGCCGTTTTCTCCGCCTTCAGCGACGCCGGTCGCGTGCTGACCGCCCCCGAAATCCTCGAGCACGCACGGGCCATCGTGCCCGAGATCAGCCTGTCGACGGTGTACCGCCAGGTCGCGCTGCTGCTGGCCGACGGCGAGATCGCCAAGGTCGAGCTGCCGGGAGAGCCGGCGCGCTATGAAGTGGCCTGTAAGGCCGACCCGCACGACCACCATTCGCACGGCGCAGGCGAGGGCGGCGACGCGGGGCATCACCACCATCACTACTTTCATTGCTTGCACTGCGGGCAGGTGTTCCTGCTGCACGCCTGCCCGGGGCCGATGCACGACCTCGCCCCCAAGGGCTTCCAGGTGACGCACCACGAGGTCACGCTGCATGGCCTGTGCGCGGCCTGCGTCGACGCCGGCGCGAAAGCGCCGAAGGCGCACCCGCCACACTGACGACGGCGGGGCCCCGGATGCCGGGGAAGGTTAACAAAGTTATTGAGAATGAATTCGCAATAACGTATATTCGCGTGTCCGAACGAACTCCCCGGCCACGCACATGCAAGTCCTGTCCTCGCTCAAGGAAGCCAAGAAGCGTCACCGCGATTGCCAGGTGGTGACGCGGCGCGGCCGCACCTACGTCATCTGCAAGTCCAACCCGCGCTTCAAGGCGCGGCAAGGCGGCGCGAAAAACAAGAACAAGCGCTGAGCATTCGGCGGCTCTGCCGCCGTCGCCTTCATTCCCCCTCGATGACCGCATCGGCGTGCCCACGCCGGGGGCGTGCCTGCGCGCGTCTTTCCTTTCTTCCTTCCATCGGAACCCCTCCGCCATGCTCCGAGCCTCCGGCCTCACCAAACGCTACGGCGCGCACACCGCGCTCGACCGTCTCGACCTCGACATCCGCGGCGGCGACATCTACTGCCTGCTGGGCGCCAACGGCGCGGGGAAGACGACCACCATCAACCTGTTCCTGAACTTCATCGCGCCGACCGACGGCACGGTGCAGATCAACGGCACCGACGTCACGCTCCACCCGGTCGCGACCAAGCAGGACGTGGCGTACATCCCCGAGCAGGTCACGCTGTACGGCACGCTCTCGGGCCTGGAAAACCTGCGCTTCTTCGCCGGCCTGGCGCTGGGCCACGAACTGCCGCGCGAGCGCCTGCTCGCGCTGATGACCGAGGTGGGGCTCGACCACGCCGCCGCCGACAAGCGCGTCAGCATGTATTCGAAGGGCATGCGCCAGAAGGTGTGGATCGCGGTGGCGCTGGCCAAAGAGGCCAAGGCGCTGCTGCTCGACGAGCCCACCTCGGGGCTCGACCCGCACGCCGCGGCCGAGTTCTCCGACCTGCTGCGTCGTGCGGCCGACCGCGGCGTGGCCGTGCTCACCACCACGCACGACTTGTTCCACGCGCAGCAGACCGCCACGCGCGTCGGGATCATGAAGCGCGGCCGGCTGGTCGAAAGCCTCGACGGCGCGCAGATCGGCCAGACCGACCTGCAGTCCCTCTACCTGCAACACATGAGGGCCTGACCCGATGACGATGCGCTGGATCGCCCGACGCGAATTCACCGAACGCCTGCGCGACGGCCGCCTGTACTGGGCGGGCGGTCTCGTGGCCGTGCTGCTCTTCACCGCGCTGGCCGTCGGCTGGGCGCACCAGCGCGGCGCGCATGCCGAGCAGGTGGCCGCGCAGGCCATGGACTACCGCGACTGGCTGCACCAGGACAAGCGCCATCCGCATGACGCCGCGCACCAGGGCATGCATGCCTTCAAGCCCGAGCCGCCGCTGTCGATGGTCGACGCGGGCATCAACCCCTACATCGGCAGCACCGTGTGGCTGCAGGCACACCGCCAGAGCGAGGTCAAGTTCAACGCCGCGCAGGACGCGACCGGCCTGCAGCGCTTCGGCAACCTGTCGGTGGGCTGGATCCTGCAGGTGCTCGGCCCGCTGCTGGTGATCGTGCTGGGCTTCAACGCCTTCGCGGGCGAGCGCGAGCAGGGCATCCTGCGCCAGACGCTGAGCCTGGGCGTGGCGCCGCTGCGGCTGCTGGCCGGCAAGGCGCTCGCGCTGTCGGCGCTGCTCGCGGTGCTGCTGGTGCCTGCAGCCCTTGTCGCCGCCATTGCAGTGGCGGTGGGCGCGGAGCCGGGCGGGCGCATCGATGCGCTGCTGCGGCTGGGCGCGTGGTCGCTGGGCTACGCGGTCTACCTCGGCATCTTCGTGTGCCTGGTGCTGGGCGTGTCGGCGCTGTCGTCGACCTCGCGCATGGCGATCACCGTGCTGCTCGCGCTGTGGATCGGGCAGGCCGTGATGGCGCCGCGCGTGCTCTCCGAGCTCTCGCGCACCTGGTTCCCGAGCCCGACGCGGCTCGAGTTCAACCAGGCGCTGGGCGTGGAACTCAAGGCCGTGTCGAACCAGGTCTGGCAGCAGAACTTCGGCACCACCGAGCGCTGGGGGCGCGACGTGCCGCTGAGCAAGTGGGGCATCGCGCTGCGCCTGGACGACCAGGCCTCGTACCCCGTGTACGACCGCCACTACGGCCGCCTGTGGGACACCTGGGAACAGCAGCAGAAAGTGCAGGAGTGGAGCGGCCTGCTGCTGCCGCTGCTCGCGGTGCGCAGCTTCTCGATGGGCATGGCGGGCACCGACTTCTCGCACCACCGGCGCTTCACCACGGCGGCCGAACTGCACCGCCGCAACATCCAGGACCTGATGAGCAAGGACCTCGTGGCGCATGCCGATCCGCTCGGCGACCGCCACTTCTCCTACCAGGCCACGCCCGAGCTCTGGGCCACCGTGCCGCCCTTCGACTACCACCCGCCGGGCGCAGGGTGGGCGCTGCGACACCAGGCGCGCAGCTTCCTCGTGCTGTGCGTCGGCCTGCTGCTCGCGGCGGCCTTCGCGGCCTTTGCCACCTTGCGTCAGCGCGCGCTCTGAGAGGGGATACCACCCATGTCGTCCCTCCATCCTCCCCAAGGCCGGCGTCTGCTGGCCGTGATGCGCCAGGAGGTGCGCCTGATGCTCGCCGAGCGCGGCCTGTGGGTCGTCGGCGCGCTGTTCCTCTTGCTCGTGGCCTATGCACTGGGCAACGGCCTGCTGCAGACCGCCCAGCGCGACCGCGCGCAGGCCGCGGTGGCGCAGGCCGACCGCGACACCCGCACCGCGCAGCGCACCTTGCTCGAAGCCATCCTGGCCGGCACCGCGCAGCCCACGCCCTTCGAGAACCCGGCTGACCCCTCGCGCATGGCGAGCGGCTACGGCGGTCAGCACGTGCTGCTGCCGACCGCGCCGCTGGGCCCGGTGGCGCTGGGGCAGAGCGACCTGTTCCCGAGCCAGTACCAGGTCACGAACCAGAGCCGCGTGGTGTTCATGAACCCCAGCGACATCGAGAACCCGTGGCACCTGCTGAGCGGGCATTTCGACCTGGCCTTCGTCATCGTCTACCTGCTGCCGCTGCTCATCTTCGCACTCAGCTACAACCTGCTGTCGGCGGAGCGCGAGAACGGAACCTTGCGCCTGCTGCTGTCGCAACCACTGCGGCTGCGCACGCTGCTCGCGGGCAAGCTCACGGTGCGCGCGGCCGTGCTGCTGGGGCCGGCCGTGCTGCTGCCGGTGGCGGTGCTGTGGATCGCGCGCCATGCGGGGCTCACGGCGGGCGGCGCGGGCAGCGCCACGCTGTGGTGGGCGTTGCTGGTGGGTGCCTACGCGCTGTTCTGGTTCGCGCTGGTGGTGGCGGTGAATGCCTTCGGCGCCTCGTCGGCGACCAACGCGATGGTGCTCGTCATCGCCTGGGTGGTGCTGGTGCTCGTGGCGCCGGTGCTGCTGAACCTGGCCGTCACGCATGCCGCGCCCGCGCCGTCGCGCACCGAGCTGGCCACGCGCCAGCGCGTGGTCACGGCCGAGGCGATGAAGCGCTACCAGGACCTGCTGGGCACCGAGTACCAGCACGTGGGGCAGGGCGCCATCCTCGTGCCGCGCGACGGCAAGATCGAGATCGCCGGCCGCTCGCTGGCCAACTACCGCATCCAGCGCGAGGTCGACGAAGCGATCCGCCCCGCGCTCGCGCGCTTCGACGCGCAGCAGGCGACACAGCAGGCGCTGGTGGGCCGCTTCGGCGCCGTGTCGCCGGCGGCCGTGGCCTACGAAGGCATGACCGCGCTGGCCGGCAATGGCGCCCGCCGCCATGCGCGCTTCGACGCCCAGACCGTGGCGCACCACGAAGCCTGGAAGGCCTTCTTCTTCCCGCGCATCGACGCGCGCGATGCGCTCGCCCCGGCCGACTTCGACCGCATGCCCACCTTCGCCTGGCACGAGGAGCCCGCCGAGCTCGTGCGCGGGCAGGCTGCGCTGGCCGTGCTGCAACTGCTGGTGCCGAGCCTGCTGCTGTTCGGCCTCGCGGCCTGGCGGCTGCGGCGCTTCTCGGTGGCCTGACGCTTTCTTCATTTCTTCTACGCACCATGACCCCGTTCACCCGCACCACCGTCGCGCTGGCCGCCTTCACCGCCTTGCAAGTCGCCTCTGCACAAGACAGCAGCAACAACGCCGAACTCGGCACCGTCACCATCGAAGGCAGCCGCGACGCGAACAGCCTGCACCTCGATGATTCGAGCGGCACGGCCTCGCGCCTGGGCCTGTCGGTGCGCGAGACGCCGGCCTCGGTCGAGATCCTGTCGCAGGACGCGATCCAGCAGCGGGGCGCGCGCACCTTCAGCGAGGCGCTGCGTGGCATGGCGGGCCTCTCGGGCGGCGGCCCCCCGTCGTCGCCGACCACGCTGTCGCTGCGCGGCTTCACCAGCCTCATGTACCTCTACGACGGCGTGCGCAGCTCGGGCGCGGGCGTCACCAACCGCGTGCAGGACACCTGGAACTACGAGCGCATCGAAGTGCTCAAGGGCCCGGCCTCGGTGCTCGACGGCGAGGGCGCCATCGGCGGCATCGTCAACTTCGTGACCAAGCGGCCCGACCGCAGCAACCCGCACAAGGAAGCGCTGCTCTCGTACGGCAGTTATGGCTCCACGCGCGCGGCCTTCGGCTTCGGCGGCGCGCTGGGCGAGGCCAGCGCCTACCGGCTCGACTACAGCCGCAACGACACCAAGGTGGGCACCATCGACCGCAACGGCGAGCGCATCGACCACTTCACGAGCGGCCTCTTGGTGGACCTGGGCGGCTCGGTGAAGCTGGACCTCTCGTTCGACTACCTGCGCGACGACAACGACGCCTACTGGGGCACGCCGCTGGTGCCGCGCAGCTTCGCCACGCAGCCGACGAACGTCGTCAGCACGCCCGATGGCCGCGTGATCGACCGGCGCATGGCGCGCACCAACTACAACGTGCGCGATGACGAGAATTCGTCGGAAACCTACTGGCTGCGCGCGCGCCTCACGGGGCAACTGGACGGCGGCTGGTCGTGGCGCAACGAGTTCTCGGCCAACCAATCGAAGCGCATGTTCCGCAACTCCGAAAGCGCGACCTTCGTGCCGCCCGCCAGCATCGCGCGCGACCAGACGCTCATCACGCACGACCAGGACTTCTGGCTCGACCGCTTCGACGCCACGCACAAGGGAAAGATCGCCGGCCTGGACAACCGCTTCGTCGTCGGCGGCGAGTACAGCGAAACCCGCTTCGGCAGCCAGCGCCGTTTTTCGAACAGCAACCCCGCCACCGCCGCGCAGCTGCGCGTGCCGGTGTTCGACCCGTACACCGGCTACTTCGACGACAACCCCGCGCTGACCACCGGCGCGGGCAACCGCGCCGACACCTTCTCGCGCGTGAAGGTCGCGTCGGTCTTCGTGGAAGACGCGCTCAAGCCGATGCGCGACCTCACGCTGGTCGGCGGCCTGCGCCACGACCGCACCGAGGTCGACCGCCGCATCTGGGACCTGAACGCGGGCAGCGTCACGCGCTTCGGCGCGAGCTACCGCGCCACCTCGGGGCGCCTCGGCGCGGTGTACGACCTGTCGCCGCAGTCGAGCCTGTACGCGCAGTACACCAACGCCACGCTGCCGGTGGGATCGCTGTTCCTGCTGTCGGCCTCGAATGCGGCGTTCCCGATGTCACGCGGCAAGCAGGCCGAGGTGGGCTTCAAGCAGAGCCTGCCTGCAGCGAACCTGGAGTGGACCGCGGCGCTGTACAAGATCGAACTCGACAACGTGCTCTCGCGCGACCCGAACAACGCCGCCACCACCGTGAACAACGGCCGCCAGTCGTCGCGCGGCCTCGAGCTGTCGGCCGTGTGGAAGCCCACGCGCGAATGGACGCTGGCGGGCAACCTGGCGGCGCTCGATGCGCGCTTCGACACGCTGGTCGAAGCCGGCAACGTCTCGCGCGTGGGCAAGACCCCGCCGAACGTGCCCGAGCGCATGGCCAATGTCTTCGCCACCTACCGGCCCGACGGCTCGAAGTTCGAGTACTTCGCATCGCTGAACCACACGGGGCCGATGTACACCGACAACGCCAACCAGATCCGCATCAACGGCTTCACGACGGTCGATGCGGCCGTGAGTTACCGCCTGAAGAATGCGCTGCTGAGTTTCCGCGTGCGCAACCTGACGGACCGGCTCTACGCGACCTGGACCGGCCGCGCCGCGAGCCAGGTGCTGCTGGCGCCGCGGCGGACCTTCGAGGTGTCGGCGAAGTTCGACTTCTGAGCCCTGTGCGCTGGGGCGAACCAGCAGCGTGCCCTGTGCGCAGGGCACTGGGTGCTTCCCGCAGCGAAATCAAGGAGGAGGCCGCAGGCCGGGGGACATTCGCGGAGGGAAGTACCCGGTGGCCTGTGCACACGCCCTGAACAACCCCCGCTTCAGCGCATCTGCAGTCGCGCATCCTTCGGATACCCGATCGTGTAGTCCGCCGACACGCGCGCCGTCTGCCCCGCGTCCAGGTCGAAGCGCCACATCGCCAACCCCGGCTGCTTGTTCCACGCCTGATCAGCGGGCTGCGGCGCAAAGCGCGTGGTCACGCGCACCTGCTCGTCGACCGACACCGGCGCGGCCTCCAGCACCTGCACCGCGATCGGCGTGCGGTGGCGGTTTTCGACCACGTAGGCGCGCTGTACCTGGCGCTCGGCGCGCGAGCCGACGAAGCCGCCCGAGCCCTGGTTGTCGCGCTCGGGCTCGACCTGCACGCGCACCAGTTCGTCACGACCGAACGAGAGCGTGAGCTTCGCATCGCTCGGCGCGTTCCAGCGGCCCTGGCCGACGAAGTTGCCGTCGCGGTACAGCTGCATCGGACCGGCCGGCCACACGCCCGAGGGCTGCGCCATCTCGGCGACCAGGAAGGCACTCGGGTCCACGCGCGGGCTGGTGCGCGCGGCGAGCTGCGCCGTGTCTTCATGCTGGCCCAGCGCCAGGGTCACGCGCTGGCCGTTGGAGGGCACGTCGATGCTCTGCGGCACGGCGAACTCAGTGGCGAAGCTGTTGTCGAACACGCTCACGTCGAACAGCGGCTCGCGTGCGCGCTCCATGGCCATCTTGCGGTCGGCGGCAATGGGCGAGGGGGCGGCGGCCATCGGCGCGGCCATGTACGCCGCCTCGGCATTCGCGCGCGGCGGCGGCTCGATGCCGATGCGCCACGCGCCCGGCGTGCGCCCCGTGGTCTCGCGGCGCGGCTGGCCGGTGGACAGCACCAGCTTCACGCCGCGCCAGTCCTCGCCCGTGGCCTGCGCCACCAGCGCCTGGCGCTCGATGCGCACCTTGCGCGTCGTGGTGTCGAGCAGCGCGCGGTAGCTGGGCGTCCAGCCGGGGCCGTTGACCTGGTAGCTGAGCTTCACGTCGGCGTCGGCACTGGCGGCCAGCGTGACGGTGACGGCCGTCACCTGCGCGCCCTGGCCCTGCGTGCGGCCGCGCTCAGCCAGCAGCGGCTTGAGCTGGCGGTCGAGGTCGGTCTGCTGGCGCTGGATCTGGTGCTGCTTGAGCAGCGCGTCCTGGCCCGAGCGGCGCATCGCCTCGGTCATGGCCGCGAGGTTGCGCGCGTCCATCGGCGCGCGTGCGCCGGGGCCCGACTCGCCGCCCGAAAGCCCCTTGAGATAACCCGTGACCATGCCCAGCGCGTCGGTCTCGGCCTGCAGTGCGGCCTTGCGGTCTTCGAGTTCGCGGATGCGGCCGTCGAGCGCGCTGGTGGCGCAGTTGGCGGAGAGCTCGCGCGCCTCGCTGAGCACCGAGGTCTCGCCCACGCGCACCGCCGCGCCGGCCGACACTTGCAGGCTCTGCACGTCGAGCCCGGCCGGCAGGCAGGCAAAAGTGACCGAGCGGCTGCCCGCCGCGACGCGCGCCACGCGCTCCACCGTGGCGCTGCCGGGGTAGACCTTGACCTGGGTGATGCGCGAGGCATCGGCCTGCAGCTGTGCATGGGCGCCCGCGCCCGCGGCCAGCCAGAGGGCGGCGAGGGCGGTGGCGCGCAGGAGGGGACGGGCGGAGAACGGTGTGTGCATGGAAAGCCTTCCGGAAGAAAGTCGGTGACGAATCTCCGCTTCTACGGACGGGGCGGGCGAACGGGGTTAAGGCGTCGCGAAGTTTTTTTCATGACGCCGATGTGACGCGGGCGCGTTGCTGTCGCGCAGGCATCTGCCGGCGGCGAACCGGTCACCCAAGAGACGGTGCGCGGCGGCTCCGCTTCCTAGAGTGGGTCTCGCCTTCCCTCCATTGATTCACCCTGAAAGGACACCCCCATGCTCGACACGATCCAGGCCATCAACCGTTCGGCCGCCTTCAACCGCTGGGCTGGCTTCGACGTCACACAGGCCGCCGACGGGCAGGCCGAACTGCGCATGAAATGGCGCGAGGAAGACATGGGCCAGTACACCGGCTTCCTGCACGCGGGGATGATTGCCGCGCTGCTCGACACCGTGAGCGGCTTCGCGGCCGCCACCGTGGCGGGCCGCGTGCTGGCCTCGCATTTCTCCATCAACTGCATCTCGCCCGCCATTGGCGAGGCCTTCGTGGCGCGCGGGCGCGTGGTGAAGGCGGGGCGCAAGCAGGTCTTCGTCGGGGCCGAGCTGTTCGCGCAGCCTGAAGGTCAAGGCGAAGACAAGCTCAAGCTCGTGGCGACGGCGAACGCCATCCTGGTGCCGGTGGACGAGGCGTCGACGACGCCGAAGCCGAAGCCGAAGCAGGCGGCGTAAGCACCACCGCAGGCTCGGCCTCGGGCTTGCGCTTCAGCCCGAACAGCGGGCGCAGCCAGCCGATGCGGCGGATCAGCCTGTCGGTCAGCAGCCAGCAGCCGGCAATGGTCACGGCGACCAGCGCCACGGGCTCCCACACCGGGCCCAGCGCCAGCGGCACCAGCAGCGCCACCCCGGCGACGATCAGTGTCTGGTGCAGCATGTACCAGGGGTAGACCGACTCGTTGGCCCAGCGCAGCCACGGCCAGGGGCGGTTCAGGTGGCGGTGGCCATGGCCCAGGATCGTGGCGACCGCGAGCCACAGGTAGGCCGTGCGCAGCACGTCCATCAGCAGGCCCTGGGGTGCAACAAGGGCCCCGACGCGCAGCACGATGAGCGCGCCGATCGCCATCACCGCCAGCAGCAGCGACACGCGGCGCAGCCGTTCGAGCTCGCGCCAGATACCCGTGTCCACGCCCATCCAGTAGCCGTAGAGGAAGACGGTGAAGTAGATGCTGTGCAGGTGGAAGTCCCACACCAGGTTGTGCGTGGCCGGAAAGTGCCGCGCCAGCAGCACCGTCCACGCCAGCAGCGGCAGTGCCGGCAGCACCAGCAGCTGCCAGCCGCGCAGCCCGTTGAAGCGGTGACGCACCCACTGGCCGGCCGCCGAGCGCCACAGCGGCAGCGTCAGCGCGACCAGCGCCGTGTAGAGGAACAGGTAGGGCAGGTACCAGAGGTGGTTCCAGGTGATGCCGAACTCCGCCCCCGCGAACGCGCCCTTGGGCCACGGCGCGCCCATCGACAGGTAGCGCAGCAGGAAGGTGCCGAAGCCCGGCGCCACCAGCCCGCGCGCCACACCCTCGGCATAGGCCTGGTAGGGCACGACCACCGCCATGCCGAAGGCCAGCGGCAGCATCAGCCGCAGACCCCGGCTGCGCAACAGGCCCCAGGTGCCTTGGCCCCGGCTCAGGAAGCCGAGCGACACGCCCGAGATCAGGAAGACCAGGTCCATGCGCCACAGGTTCAGCACCCGCATCGGCCACGGCAGCCACTCGGCCGCGTGCGGGCTCTTGAGGTGCCAAGGCCAGTCGGCCACGTAGTACATGCCCACGTGGTAGAGGATGACGAGCAGGAAGGCGAGGGCGCGCAGGGCGTCGATGTCGTGGCGGCGCTGCGGTGCGAGGGCTGAAACGGGATCGGAGGGCATGGCGGGCTCCTGGAACGAGGAAACGGCGGCCATCGTGGCCCCCGCGCCCGCCCCCGGGGCCATCGCCGGGACGGATCGGCCCGGATTTGTGACGAACGGTGGCCCCCAGGGACGAAATTCGGCCCCCGGTTCGCGAGAATCCCCGCATGAGCGAGCCGCACAAGAACCTGTACGAGCGCTACGAACCGATCCGGCGGTACGTCGAGGTCGGCTTCTGGATCGTGCTGATGACGGTGCACGCCGCGATCAGCACCGTGGTCGCGCTCATCGACGCCCGCAGCCGCGCCGTGCCGCGCGCGAACTGGGAGGTCATTACCTGGGAGGTGTCGAGCCACATCGCGCTGCTGGCCCTGGTGCCGGTGCTGGTGGCCGTGGAGCGCCGGCTGTCGCCGCTGGCGCGCGACCACTGGGTGCGCTTTCTTGCGGGGCACCTGGTGGCCAGCGTGCTCCTGAGCCTGGCGCACGTCGCGGCGATGTTCGGGCTGCGCGCCGCGGTGTACGCGGCGGCCGGCGAGCCCTACGACTTCGGCGGCGCCATGGGGCGATGGGGCTACGAGTACCTGAAGGACGTGCGCGTCTACGCCACGATGGTCTTCGGCGTGTGGGCCTACCGGCTCTTCATGCTGCGGCTGCAGGGCGAGGCGCGCGTGCTCGATCCGCCGGAAGAGGGCGTGGCGCCGGTGCCCGAGGCTTTGGAGGAGAGGGAGGGAGTCGAGCCCTCGGTACAGGAACTGCCAACGCCGGCAGCGCCGCCGCCGGCCCGCCCCGAACGCTTCCTCGTGCGCAAGTTGCGCCGCGAATTCCTCATCGCCGCCACCGACATCGACTGGCTGCAGGCCGAGGGCAACTACGTCGGCCTGCACGTCAACGGCCACGACTACCTGCTGCGCGCCACGCTCACCGACTTCCTGACCCAGCTCGACCCCGCCACCTTCGTGCGCGTGCACCGCAGCCACGCGGTGAACCTGGGCCGCATCAAGGAGATCGAGCCGCTGGACGGCGGCGACGCCCGGCTGCACATGCACGACGGCACGAGCGTGCCCTGCAGCCGGCGGTACCGCGACGCGCTGCGCGGCGGCGCGGGCTGAGCGGGCCGAGCAACGCTTCGGCGGCGCGTTCCGATCCGGTGCGTGCCCCGCGAAATCAGCCCACTCTTGGGTCGTTTCGCACCATCAAAGAGCCTTCGGGCACCATTTTTGCTTTCCTGCGCCGGCGCCCCGAGCCGTTCGGGTGCGACGCACCAAATCAAACCAAAAACCTGCAAGAAGCTCTCATGGACGCACTCAAACAGGGCGCTGACGCGCTGTTCATCCTTCTCGGCGCCATCATGGTCCTGGCCATGCATGCCGGCTTTGCCTTCCTGGAACTGGGCACCGTGCGCAAGAAGAACCAGGTCAATGCGCTGGTCAAGATCCTGGTCGACTTCTCGGTGTCGACCATCGTGTACTTCCTGGTGGGCTACGGCGTGGCCTACGGCACCCATTTCTTCGTCAGCGCCACCGAACTGTCGGCAAGAAGCGGCTACGAGCTGGTGAAGTTCTTCTTCCTGCTGACCTTCGCGGCGGCCATCCCGGCCATCATCTCGGGCGGCATCGCCGAGCGCGCCAAGTTCTGGCCGCAATTGATCGCCACCGCGGTGATCGTCGGTTTCGTCTACCCGCTGTACGAGGGCATCGCCTGGAACAAGGCCTTCGGCATCCAGGGCTGGATCGCCTCGGTCACCGGCCACGAGTTCCATGACTTCGCCGGTTCGGTCGTCGTGCACGCCGTGGGCGGCTGGCTCGCGTTGCCGGCCGTGCTGCTGCTGGGCGCGCGCCGCAACCGCTACCGCGGCGACGGCTCGCTCAGCGCACACCCGCCGTCGAACATCCCGTTCCTGGCGCTGGGCGCGTGGGTGCTGTGCGTGGGCTGGTTCGGCTTCAACGTGATGAGCGCGCAGAGCATCGACAAGATCTCGGGCCTCGTCGCCGTCAACTCGCTGATGGCCATGGTCGGCGGCACGCTGGTGGCGCTGGCCATGGGCAAGAACGACCCCGGCTTCGTCTACAACGGCCCGCTCGCCGGCCTCGTGGCCGTGTGCGCCGGCTCCGACCTCATGCACCCGCTGGGCGCGCTCGTGGCGGGCGGCGTGGCCGGCGCCATCTTCGTCTTCATGTTCACGCGCACCCAGAACAAATGGAAGATCGACGACGTGCTCGGCGTGTGGCCGCTGCACGGCCTTTGCGGCACCTGGGGCGGCATCGCGGCCGGTATCTTCGGCACCCAGGCGCTGGGCGGCATCGGCGGCGTGAACCTGTGGGCGCAGCTCATCGGCACCTTGCTCGGCGTGGTCTGGGCGCTGATCGGCGGTGCGGTGGTGTACGGCGTGCTCAAGGCGACCATGGGGCTGCGGCTGTCGCAGGAAGAGGAATACGACGGGGCGGACCTGCAGCACCAGGGCGTGCCGATCGAGGGCGAGGCCGGCGTCGGCTACCGCCTCGGCGCGGGCGTCGAGCTGCC